>DOPF01000060.1 GCA_003512705.1 Patescibacteria group bacterium | reverse complement strand
GCATCATCGCGGCAAGGTGGTTTTGAAAGTAAGGTAAAATTATATAATATTTTTGATCTAGTACTACTTTCTAATTCGCGCGAATAAGAAAGTAGTTGTTTTTGTATCCTTGACAAGATGCTCAAAGTCATTATAAAATACTTGGCTAAGCCGAGCGTAAAATATTCGTTTGGCGCGAACATTGACAATTGAATAAATAGAGAGGAAAATAATAAAATGAAAGCTGACGAAGACAAGGAAGTGAAGGTTAAAATCACGAAGCGCATCACGGACTTCTCGCGGTGGTATCTTGATGTAATTGCCGCCGCTGACTTGGCCGACTACGCCCCAGTGAAGGGATGCATGGTAATAAAACCATACGGTTTTTCCATTTGGGAAAATATAAAAAAAGTTTTGGACAAGATGTTTAAAGCTACTGGCCATAAGAACGCCTATTTTCCCATGTTTATTCCGGAAAGTTTTCTAAAGCGAGAAGCCGAGCACGTTGAAGGTTTTTCACCTGAACTGGCCGTGGTAACTCACGCCGGCGGAAAAAAACTGGAGGAAAACCTAGTGGTACGGCCAACATCCGAAACTATTATATATTCGAGTTTCGCCAAGTGGATCCAGTCGTGGCGCGATTTGCCGCTACTCATTAATCAGTGGTGTAATGTCGTCCGCTGGGAAATGCGGCCACGTCTCTTTTTGAGAACGACCGAGTTTTTATGGCAAGAAGGCCATACCGCTCATGCCACTCATGAAGAAGCGCAAGCTGAAGTAAAAAGTATGCTTGAGATATATCGCGATTTTGTAGAGAATTATCTCGCCATTCCTGTGGTTGTCGGAAAAAAGTCTGGGTCCGCGAAATTTGCTGGCGCTTTAGAGACTTCAACTATTGAAGGATTGATGCAGGACAAAAAAGCTCTTCAATGCGGTACGTCTCACGATCTCGGACAAAACTTTGCCAAGGTTTTTGGTGTAAAATTCTTAGACAAAGCTGGTAGTGAACAATATGTGTGGCAAACCAGTTGGGGAATGAGTACTCGCTTGATCGGAGCACTTATTATGGTACACGGCGACGATAAAGGTATTATTATGCCGCCGCGCATTGCCCCGACCTGCCTGGCCATTATTCCTATCTGGAAGAATGACGAAGAAAAAGCAAAGACTATTGAGGCGGCTAACAGCCTCGCCCAAACCATCTTTGACTTCCCCTTTGTTATAGATGATCGGGACTTACGTCCGGCTTGGCGCTACTATGAATGGGAGCGCAAGGGTGTACCACTTCGTGTTGAGGTGGGACCACGTGATGTTGAGAATAATCAAGTAGTTCTGGTTCGGCGTGATACTGGTGAGAAGATTACAATTTCGCAAGATGACTTCGCGACTCGTATTACCGAAATTCTTGAGGCTATCCAGCATAATCTTTACGATCGTGCTAAGCAGTTCTGTAAAGAAAATACGCATGACGTTGAGAACTGGGACGACTTCAAGAAAATTATCGATCAACAAGGCGGTTTCATTCGCGCTGAATGGTGCGGCTTAGCTGAATGCGAGGCTGAGATTAAGGAAGCTACCAAAGCGACAATTCGTTGTATTCCCTTTGAAGATCAGGGAAAGCGGGGAATCTGTGCGCATTGCGGCAAGCCGGCTCAGCATCGGGTGTACTTTGCGCAGTCATACTAAATCCTAATAACGGCAGTTGAAAAGGGTTCAAGAACTGTCTTGAGCCCTTTTTTAGAATAAAGGAGTATGAGATGATTAGTAAAAATCATGCAATACTAAAACGGTTCCATAAGGATGTGGCCACGCTCAAGGCACATCACTGGAAACATTTTTTCGATCTTTATCACAGCTGTTCACACAATTGTGTGTATTGCTTATATCGGCAAGACGAGAATTTTGGAAAATGCATTCCAATTCCCGGTGTGACTGCTGATAAGATCGCTACAGAGTTGGATAACATAAAGTCAGCGGGCATTACTTACCTGGGGGCGACGTCTGATGTTTATCAGCCTATGGAAAAAAGGCTGCAACTAGTCCGCCCGGTACTGAAAATGTTCACTGAAAAACAATTACCACTCATATTAGCCACCAAATCAATGCTCATTCGTCGAGATATCGATCTACTGTCACGGTTGGCCGCGGACGGGTTGGTCGAAGTGTCTATTAGCATCATTACACTGGATGAAAGTTTCGCTAAACTACTGGAACCCGGCGCGCCTTCTCCAAGTAAACGCGTGAGCTTGGCCCGTGAATTAATAAGCAGTGGTATACCCGTTTCTTTTCATGTGGCACCATTTATTCCTGGCTACTTCAATGATGCCGTGTTGCGCCAGTTTATATATAGTCTTCGCGACACCAAGGCAACGGGAGTTTACTCTTGCATCCTGGGAATGCGCAGTGCATACAAGGAAGAGCCCTTTCTTTTTTTGTGAATCTACAGAATAGGACACAAAGACTTTTTTCCCCACGTAATGTCTAAGTCTTGTTTGTGACATAATGTCCATTGTTGTCTCCAGTTTTTTTGATTTTTAGTGGTATATAGTTATTTTATTTCCCAGACCATTTTCCGCCGCGGCGGGTAAACATGGTCCAGAATTATCACCATCAATACAACAATGGTAATGGATCCGAATACCCACAATGCCAGCGACAGCTCGTGCTGAATAGTCAGGCCCAAGATGCGCATTGGGATATTGAAAAGTGTAACTCGGACGCCGGCATACACCAGCCAGCCGGCTATTATCATCAGTGTGGCAAAGGTTAGCCTCAGCGCCACATGATTTTGTTCCACAATGTGCGCGTGATCCATAGTATGTCCTCTGTTTGTAATTGGTTTTTGTTGGTTAGTTAGCGTAAAATTAGTAGAGTTAGGTTAATTTGTCAAGCCAGATGAAGCCAAATTTTAAACATGAACGTCAATTATGGCACCGCCGGTTAAATGTGGCTGGGGCAGACGAGGTGGGGCGAGGAGCATTGGCCGGGCCGATTGTGGCGGCAGCGGTAGTTTTTCCTCCGGCAATTTTAAAATCTAAACCAGGCTGGGTAAAACAAGTTAGGGATTCTAAAAAGTTGATGGCTAAGTTACGGGAACAGCTTTATAAAAAAATCACCCAGAGTAGTAAATGGACTGTTGCGGTGGTATCTAATACGGTTATAGATAAAATAGGCCTCCAACCGGCTAATATTTTGGTAATTAATAAGGCGGTAAAAAAATTAAAGCATCATCCAGATTATTTACTACTTGATTACGTTGCCAACTTTAAATCTCCTACCAGATTTAAAACTATCATAAAAGGCGACAGTAAGGTTTTTTCCATTGCCTGCGCTGCCATTGTGGCAAAAGTATATCGTGATAAATTAATGGTTAAACTGCACAAAAAATATCCGCAATATAAGTGGGCAAAAAATAAAGGGTATGGTTCGTGGGCGCATCGGCAGGCGATTAAAAAGTTTGGGCTAAGTCCATTGCATCGCCAGTCTTTTAAGATTAATTAATCCTTTTCCTCAGGGGTATAGGACTCATTTTTTTTGCTATTTCTTTAGAAGAAATAGCTAGAAAGAATCGCCACTTAGCGCTTCGGTTCTACAGTGCTCGTTGGATCACTGGCGCTCGCTATGCACATAAGGCCACAAGCACGCTCGCACCTACGTTCCCAACTTGCGCTCTGTATACGAACCTCCTCGATAGTGGCAGTTTTATCGTATTTAAACGCCGAGGCGAATCAACAAGAAGCTACGTGTTATGGTAGCTTGTGCATAGTAGCTTTGTTTGGATTCGCCCGGCGTTTCTAGTGGCGTGCCTGGAGCGGGGTTGTTAGGGGTGGAGGACGGGCTTCGCAACTCCGAGCCCTCCACCCCTAACGAAAGGATTAAAAAAGTGGTGAGATGTAATATAACTTCTAGCTTCAAGATTCTGGTTGCTACTGCAACCACCCCGCCGTCGGCGGGATGAACGCGAAGCGTTCAACGTGCTATAATATATTTATGCTTAGCAAGTTAGTACCGACCAAGTTGCTCGATCCGCAAGAACTTTTAGTTAAACAACTAGAGCTAAAGTTTGGTCAGTTTGTGGCTGATTTGGGTTGTGGTGGAGCTGGTTATTTTACTTTACCAGCCGCACGTTTAGTGGGCAGTCGGGGTAAGGTTTACGGTGTGGACATTTTAAAATCAGCTTTAGAGGGCGTAAAAAGCAAGGCTAAGTTAGATAATATTTTAAATATAGAAACAGTGTGGTCTGACCTGGAACGAGTGGGTGCTACTAGTATTCCACCCGATACTCTTGACGCCGCTCTGCTTGTTAATATAATGTTCCAGTCTAGGAATAATCGGGCATTGTTAGATGAGGCGCGCCGACTGCTAAAAGTCAGCGGCAAATTACTGGTAGTAGATTGGAAAGTAGAACCAACGCCATTTGGCCCGCCTTTATCAGATAGATTATCTCCGGAAAAAGTAAAAGAATTCGCCGGCAGCCTAGGCTTAAAAGAGGCCAAACAATTTGATGCCGGCCCGTATCATTATGGGTTTGTGCTGGTAAAATAATATGTCAAATTTACTAACTTTATCATATTGGTTTTCCCGCACCGCGCCTAAACTAACGGGCACGCAGTTTAATATAATAGTGGGTGTGGTTGTCGGCTTAATTATTTTAGGGGTGGTATTTAAAATTATCATGGTAGTTAATAAGTTGGTGCCGTTAAGGAAAATGTGGCGCCGCCTAGGCAACCTTTTTATTACCATGGGTATGTTAGTTGGCCTTAGTTTATTTTTTACACAAACTGCCACGCCGCTTCTGGGCGCGCGTTGGTGGTTTTTGTTGTGGTTATTGGTAGCTTTGGTGTGGGCTGGTTATATTACTTACTATGGAATTTGGCAAATGCCTAAAATTTTAAAGGCTGACCAAGAGCACAAAGAGTTTGCTAAGTACCTGCCCAAAAAATCGTGAGTTTAAATCCAAATTACAAAATCTAAATGTCAAATCAAGCCCAAAGTTCAAAATCCAAAAAGTTTGACATTTGAGCTTTGAAATTTGAGTTTTATTGATTATGCCCCATGAACGTCAGCGCTTAGGTAAACAGGGTGAAGATTTAGCGGCACAGTATTTGCAGGGTGAGGGGATTATAATAATTGATAAAAATTACCATTTTAGTCGTTATGCAGAAATTGATTTAATAGGCCGCGATAATAACGAAACGGTTTTTATAGAAGTAAAAACGCGCGCCGGCCTAGGTTGGACACCCGAGGAAGCGGTGACAAAAGTTAAGCAGGAGAAAATTAGGCAGGCGGCCGAGACTTATATCTTGGCGCACCCCCAACTTAGGGAAAATTTTCGATTTGATGTGGTGGCGATAAATTTTGATATTGATGGCCGTCACGAAATAAAACATTGGCGGAATGTTTAGTCGGCGCTTGACACTTCGACGACAAGCCCCAATGTTTAGCATTGGGGAACCAGAGTCGCNNGGGCTTGTTGCTCAGTGTCGCGCGCGAAATATAGATAGTCAAGCCCCAATGCTTGGCATTGGGGTTACCTAAGCGCGCTTGACAATTTGTGCGCCGGGATTATAATGGTAATAGACTAGTATTTTAATACTAGTTATTTTTTTACTGTCATATTAATCTAATATTATGAAGCAAAGTTCCCCATTAATGGCCGCTATTGAACAAATCTGTGAGGAGAAGAACATTTCCGTAGAAGCGGTTTTAGAAACTATTGAGCAAGCCTTGGCCGCCGCCTACCGCAAGGACTTTGGCGAAAAAAACGAGAACGTAAAAGTAAAATTTGATCCGGCTACGGGTGCATCACAAGTCTTTGACGTGAAAACAGTAGTAGAGGGCCCGGCCGAAGGGGAGGAAACCATCAACGAGAAAAAGGAAATTTTATTAGCTGATGCTATTAAGATTAAACCAGATGCTAAAGTTGCTGACGAGATAAAAACCGAGTTAAAAGTACCAGCCGATTATGGTCGCATGGCCGCTCAAACCGCCAAACAAGTTATTATTCAGAGATTGCGTGAAGCCGAGCGTGAGGTGGTTTTTTCGGAGTACAAAGAAAAAGAAGGACAAGTAATTCCAGCAACAGTGCAAAGGGTGGAGGGGCGAACAGTGTTTGTAAATATTGGACACACCGTAGCGGTGATGCCGTATTCGGAACAAGTGGCGCGCGAACACTATACGCCCGGGCAACGGCTGCGGGTTTTTTTGGTGGCAGTTAATGCCGCCGCCAAGGGCCCCGAAGTTTTAGTTTCACGAGCGCATCCCGAAATTGTCCGGCAATTATTTACTTTAGAAGTTCCGGAAATTGCTTCCGGTGCCGTGGCCATTAAAGCCATTTCCCGCGAAGCCGGTAGCCGCACCAAAATTGCCGTGGCGGCTAAAGATGCCAATATAGATCCGATTGGTTCATGCGTGGGACAGCGCGGCACCCGCGTGCAAACAGTTATCAATGAGTTGGGAGGCGAAAAAATAGACATTATTGCCTGGAGCGAAGATATATCTAAATTTATTACCGCCGCCCTGGCGCCAGCCAAAGTGCAAAATGTAACTTTAAATGAAGAGGAAAAATCAGCTAAAGTGGAAGTGTCTGATGATCAATTAAGTTTGGCTATTGGCCGCGGCGGGCAGAACGTGCGTTTGGCAGTTAAGTTAACCGGTTGGAAAATAGATATTGTCGGTGCGGGCGGCCAACCCATACCCGCCGACAGTGAAGCGCCGGCGGCCGAGGGTGAAATAGCGCCAGTCAGCGCCGAAGCAAAGCCGCCGGCCGAAGCCGCGGCCGATTCAGTATCAGTAGATGAAAAAACTACGGGCGCATCGGCATCAAACACGGCCGCCGAAGAGCCAACCGAAATTCCGGCACCAGCGGCCGCGTCGAATTCTGACGAAGTTAAATAATTTTTAAATTAATAATTAAATAAAAAATTATGAATAACGTAACTTGGTTTGCGTTGGCGGCATCAATTACTGCCATCATTTACGGTTTGCTGCTGGTACGGTGGATTCTTAAAAAGCCGGCGGGATCAGATAAAATGCAAGAAATCGCCAAAGCGATTCAAGATGGCGCCAAGGCCTATTTAAATCGGCAATATCGGGTGGTCGCAATAATTGCCATCATTTTAACTATAGCTTTTTGGCTGTGGAGTTGGCCCTTGGCCGTGGCGTTTGCTATTGGCGCGGTTTTTTCTGGACTAGCGGGGTTTATTGGCATGAATGTTTCGGTTAGAGCCAATGTGCGTACAACCGAAGGCGCCAAAACTGGTTTGGCTGAAGCTTTAAAAGTGGCAGTAGCCGGTGGATCAGTAACTGGGTTATTGGTGGTTGGTTTAGGACTTTTGGGTGTGGCCGGGTTTTATTGGTTGATGNNAAACAATTGGTATGAGCATAGACGACACTATGCACGCTTTGATTGGTCTGGGATTTGGGGGTAGTTTGATTTCTGTGTTCGCTCGGTTGGGCGGCGGTATTTATACCAAAGCGGCTGATGTGGGAGCTGATTTGGTAGGTAAAGTGGAGGTGGGTATTCCCGAAGATGATCCTCGCAACCCAGCGGTGATAGCTGATAATGTGGGCGACAATGTGGGTGATTGCGCTGGTATGGCAGCGGATTTGTTTGAAACTTACGCCGTCACCACGGTGGCCGCCATGTTGTTGGGGTTTTTGGTATTTAAAAATTTTGACGCCGCTATTACTTATCCTTTAATTTTAGGAGGTATTTCTATATTAGCATCGCTAGTTGGGACTTGGGCGATAAGATTAGGCGCTAAGCAAAATATAATGGGCGCTTTGTACAAAGGGCTTATTACTAGCGGAGTTTTGGCCGCTATTGGTTTTTACTTTGTTACTCGTCAGGTCATGATTGGCAATGGTGCTTATACCCCACTTAATATTTTCTTGAGCGCCATGGTTGGGTTGGCAGTAACATTTTTATTAGTAGTAATTACTGAATACTATACCTCAACTAGGTACTCGCCAGTAAAGTCCATAGCTGAAGCTTCCGAAACTGGACACGGCACTAATATTATTCGCGGGTTGGCGGTGTCGATGAAAGCAACTGCTTTGCCGGTAATTGTAATTGCCGCCGGTATATATGGCGCATATTGGTTTGCCGAACTTTATGGCGTAGCTATTGCCGCTATGAGCATGCTGTCGTTAACGGGAATTATTGTAACCATTGATGCTTATGGACCAATTACTGATAACGCTGGCGGCATTGCTGAAATGGCCGGTCTAGATGAATCAGTCAGAAATATTACTGATCCACTTGACGCCGTGGGTAACACCACCAAAGCGGTTACCAAGGGATACGCTATTGGTTCAGCTGGTTTGGCCGCCTTAGTATTGTTCGCCGCCTATATTCAGGAATTTTCGGCCGCGGGTTTGCAGGTTAAATTTGAATTATCAAATCACTTAGTATTAATTGGCCTGTTTATTGGTGGACTTTTGCCGTATTGGTTTGGGGCGCTGGCTATGGAAGCGGTGGGCAAAGCCGCCGGTAGTGTAGTCAAAGAAGTCCGGCGACAGTTTAAGGAAATCCCCGGCATTATGGCCGGAACGGCCAAGCCCGATTATGCCAAAGCCGTTGATATTGTAACCCGCGGCGCGTTGCGGCAAATGATAGTGCCGGCGCTTATTCCGGTATTGGCGCCCATAGTCGTTGGTTTTGGTTTAGGGCGAGAAGCTTTAGGCGGGTTGTTGGTTGGTAGTATTATTACCGGTATGTTTATTGCCTTCTCTATGACCTCGGGCGGTGCGGCTTGGGATAACGCAAAAAAGTATATTGAGGCCGGCAATTTAGGTGGCAAAGGCTCTTTAGCGCATCAAGCCGCGGTTACGGGCGATACAGTCGGTGATCCGTATAAAGACACTGCCGGACCAGCCATGAATCCGATGATTAAAGTCTTAAATGTAGTTGCTTTACTGCTAGTATCCTTTTTAATCTAATGCAGATTTTAAGCACATCGTCTTGCCCCGTAGAGATCCGCCCAAGGCGGAACTTCTTCGGGGTGATTAAAGTTTTAAATGTCGTGGCATTACTACTTGTGTCATTTCTAATTTAATGAAGGCGGATCATAAGAAGCAAGCTGGTGGAAGGATTCAAGTAACTATTGAGCTGACCCCCGAAGAGTATCAGAAAATAAAAACCCAAGCGGCAGTCAATGTGTCGCAGGTTAAAACTTTGCCTGGTTTTCGTGCTGGGAAAGCGCCCTATGATGTGGTGGCTAAACACTATGGCCCAGACCTAGAACAAGAGGAATCATTGATAGCTGTAAAAAAATATTATCTGCCGTACTTAGAAGAACAAACTTGGCAAACCATTGGCCAACCTAAAATTAAACACCTTTCCTTTAACCCGTTTGTGTTTGAGGTGGTGAGCGATATTTTACCAGAAGTTAAACTGGGCAACTGGCCAAAAATAAAAATTCAGTCACAGCCGGTAGTTGTGCTGCCAGAAAAAGTAGATAAAGTGCTACATGATTTGCGTAATAGTCGGGCCAGCGAAGCCCTGACCGATAGGCCAGTTGAGTTGGGTGACAGGATTATTATGGATTTTAATGTGTCGGTTGATGGTGTGGCGGTAGATGGGGGCGCCGCTAATGATTATTCAATTATTATGGGCCGCAGTCAGTTGGTGCTGGGGTTTGAAAATAATTTAATTGGCGCTAAGGCAGGTGAAACCAAAAAGTTTGAATTAAAATTTCCCGATGATTATAATAAAAACCTGGCCGGCAAAGAAGCGCAAGTAACCGCCAAGATAAAATCGGTATTTAAGCGTGCGTTGCCAGAAGTCAATGACGAGTTCGCTAAAAATTTAGGGAAATTTTCTTCGCTTAAGGAATTAAAGGATCGACTAGAGAAAAATTTACACGATGAGGCGGCCGAAGCCGAGGTAATGAGGCAAGAAAGGGCTATGTTTGACGCTTTGCTTAAAGTAGCCGAGTTTGAAGAGATTCCCGAATCGTTAGTTAAAAATGAA
>DOPF01000053.1 GCA_003512705.1 Patescibacteria group bacterium | reverse complement strand
ATCATGCGATGGGCCGCCACATCGCCTGACGTGGCGAATCCCACCCCTTCCGCCCTGGGGAGAGATATAACTAATACTCCCGCAACCAAACAACCCTCTCCGCCATCCTTCGCTAAAGCTTCATGTGGCTTTCAGCCCAAGGAGGGTTGAGCGAAGTATAGTATTCAAACATTAATTCGTTAATTTATGAAAAAATACTTACTCCCATGTCTTTTAATTCTGTCTTTGTCCCTCCTTTTTTTACCAGTGCCATATACATACCAGCTGTGTACAGCACCTCTCTATGAGGGAGCGCCAAGTACTTGTTTTTCAAAAACTAGAATATTTTATGGAGCCCACTACCTAACACAAAAATTCTTATTGAATGGAGCTTGGCTAGATGGGCAGACCTGGAGTTATCTTCCCTACTACAGCATGCCGCCATCTCACATAGGTATCTGGTTAATTGTGAGTTTGTCTTTTTCGATACTTGTATTCTTTGCATATTTAATCTTCACTAAAAGAACGACACACCCGCCCCACGTGCCTAAAATTTCGTTCCGAAACGACGCTTGATAAAACCCTCAACACACTGTTGGTCGGTAACCTAATCACCGAAACCGGCGGGGGCTTATAATTTTTACACCTGACAAAATTAATACTGGGGTTGTTTTGCTATACTTAATAAAGTATGCAAACTTACTGGCTTAAAGTTAAGAAATATGGCATTAGTTGATCGAGTCAACACCACTCTGGTTTTATTAGTTAAAAAAAGCGATGGCAAAATATCTGACATTTGCCTAGCTTATAAAAAGCGGGGTTTTGGCGCTGGGCGCTGGAACGGCATCGGTGGAAAGCTAAAACACCCGAATGAAACTATTGAAGACGCGGCCCGAAGAGAAGCGGCCGAAGAAATTGGAGTTAAAGTAAATAAACTTGTTAAAGTGGCGGAACTAAATTTTATTTTTCCTCATCACCCCACTTGGAATCAATTGATGTATGTATTTTTGGCCGACACCTGGCAAGGCGAGCCAACTGAATCGGAAGAAATGAAACCGCAGTGGTTTAAAATTAGTAACATACCCTACGCCAATATGTGGCCTGATGATACGTTTTGGCTGCCCGAAGTATTAAAAGGCCATTTGGTAAAAGGTGAATTTGAATTTAAATCAGGCGACATTATAAATAGCTATAAACTTGCCCGGGTTGATAAATTACTCTGACGAAAGCTTGCCGCCAAAAAAAATGCTATAATACAAGCATGGATATAATTAAAACTAAATACGCCGACGACGACACTACACCGCTAAAAAGGCTATTCAGCATGCGTCTGGCCTCTTTAATGTTGGGGTTAATTTTAGGTATAATTTTGTCGTTTGTTACGTCCCGCTTTGAAGAAGTGTTATTACACGACATTAAAGTGGCCTTCTTTATCCCGTTTGTTGTTTACATGGCAGCCGCCGTCGGAGCGCAAACACAAAGCATCTACGTACGCGATCTAAAATCCGGTCGAGCGAATTTTAAAACTTACTTAATCAAAGAATCAGCTTTGGGCTTTTTCTTAGGAATTGTATTTAGCGTTTTATCTAGCCTAGTAACGTGGGTATGGTTTAAATCAGCTGAACTTAGTTTAGTGGTGGCGCTGGCCATGTTTGGGGCCATACTTATCGCCCCGCTGGTAGTATTAACAGTGGCGGAACTATTGCATAAAGAACATCGCGATCCCGCCTTAGGAGTCGGACCAATCGCTACAGTTATTCAAGACACGTTAAGTGTGCTGATTTACGGCTTAGTGGCCACAGCGATTATTTTATAATTTTTGCGCCGCCTTAAAGCCCAACCATTGACACTTCGACGACAAGCCCCAATGTTTAGCATTGGGGAACCAGAGTCGCCAGCCCGAAGGGCTNNTCGAAGACTTGGCATCGGAGATACCTTCGCGCTTGACACAAGATAAATTTTGACGTATTATTCGCTATTGAGATACCCCGAGATGGGGTTTTATTTTTCTAACTCAAATGATAAACATTCGCAACATCGCTATTATAGCTCACGTTGACCATGGCAAAACCACTTTGGTTGATGCGCTTTTGCGGCAGTCAAAAACTAAACTTTCCAAAGATAACGCCGAACGAGAGTTAATAATGGATTCTAACGACCTGGAACGAGAGCGTGGCATAACTATTTTCTCCAAGAACGCGGCGGTGGAATGGCACGGCACCAAAATAAATATTATTGATACCCCCGGCCACGCTGATTTTGGCGGGGAAGTGGAACGCGTGTTAACTATGGCCGATGGCTGCCTGCTACTAGTGGACGCCAAAGAAGGCCCCATGCCGCAAACCCGGTTTGTATTGCGGCAGGCTTTAAAAATGAAACTAAAAGTTATCGTGGTCATTAATAAAATTGATAAGCCCGACGCGCGGATTCATCACGTGCTTAACAAAACTTTTGATTTGTTTGTAGAACTGGGGGCCGATGATCAGACGCTGGATTTTCCAGTCCTTTACGCTTCGGCCAAAGCCGGCAAAGCCGGCCACGAACCAACTCTAGACGCCATGACAGATATTTCGCCTATTTTTGAAGCGATTATTAAACATGTTCCAGCACCAACTGGCGACGCTACTAAACCTTTACAAATGCTAGTGAGTAATGTTGGCGCTGATACTTTTCGCGGGCGGCTGGCAACGGGCAGAATATACAACGGCGTATTAAAACCGGGTTTGGACATTGTTCACATCAACCGGCGGGGCGAGCAAAAAAAATTCCGCTTAACAGCCGTAATGTCATTTGAAGGTTTAGAAAGGGTGGATACGGCCGAAGCCAAAGCTGGCGATATTGTGGCTATAGCTGGAGTACCCGATGTAACGATTGGCGAAACTATCGCTGATGCAAGCGAACCGATGGCCTTGCCGCTACTCGCTATTGAAGAACCGACCGTTAAAATACTTTTTAAAATTAACGACTCCCCCTTCGCGG
Organism: Patescibacteria group bacterium; assembly: GCA_003512705.1. Lineage (GTDB taxonomy): Bacteria > Patescibacteriota > Patescibacteriia > Veblenbacterales > UBA10138 > UBA10001. Next base: position 733 of record DOPF01000053.1, on the reverse strand, counting down.
GTCGCGAGGGTAAATTTTCAACATCCCGACAAATCCACGAGCGGCTCGCCAAGGAATTAGAAACCGATATGGCTTTAAGAGTGGAAGAGGTTGACGCCGGTTGGCTGGTGTCAGGCCGCGGCGAGCTGCACTTGGCTATTTTAATTGAAAGAATGCGCCGTGAGGGTTATGAATTTCAGGTAGGCCAACCGCAAGTTATTACCCGCCTAGTGGACGGAAAAACTTTAACGCCTTATGAGTTAGTATTTATTGAAGTACCCGAAATTCACGCTGGTGTGGTGATACAAAAACTAGGCAGCCGCAAAGGCGAACTTAAAGAAATGAAAGTGGAAGGCGGCATAACTTTTTTGGAATTCGCGATTCCAACCAAAGGAATGTTTGGCTATCGCAGTGAATTTTTAACCGATACCAGGGGTTTAGGAATAATGAATAGTATCTTTTTTGATTACTTGCCCGATCCGGGAAATTGGCAGGCTCGCGAACAAGGCAGCCTAGTGGCTTTTGCCACCGGCACTAGTAATCTTTACGGTTTATTAAATGTACAAGATCGGGGCATAATGTTTATTGGCCCGAGCGTTTATGTGTATCAGGGGCAAGTGGTGGGGCAAAGCTCTCGCTCTGGCGACATTAGGGTAAATGTTTGCAAGGCCAAGCAACTTTCTAATATGCGCTCTAAAGGCGAGGGCGGACAAGAACACTTTAAAACTCCGGTTACTATGGACTTGGAAGATGC
>DOPF01000002.1 GCA_003512705.1 Patescibacteria group bacterium | reverse complement strand
AATTAGTTATGAATTAATTATGAACTTAAACATAGGCTATAAGATGCGGGGTATACCACCATCTTACTCCACCCCACCCAAAAATCAATCCTTTCATCTGGAACCATTCCGGCCCAAGACGGACAGGCGCGCGAATGGGTGAATAATCAAATTATATTGATTATTGATTTTGTTATTGACGGAAGTGTACTCGCCAACGAATAATCAACCACCACACCCTTTTGTTCAGCCTCCACTATATCGGCCACTCGCAAGACAGCCAGATGCTTTGAGGTCGCCTTAAACGATAGCTTAATTCCATCGGCTAACTGCCCCACTGTGGCATTGCGATGGGTTTTTAAATACTTAAGCAAAGCCAGCCGCCGGCGATTGGCTAATGGCTTTAACAATTTTTCTAATTCTCTCATGTTTGGATTATACTACTTATTTTTATTTAGTACCATTCGCTCGAATCGTTGAATAGTAATTATTTATTGATAAACGTTAGTATGTATCAATAATTTTTGAGCCACCAGTTTTTTATAATTGGTAAAGTTAAAGTTGATAATATGTAACCTAGTGCCGGTACAAAAGCGTTTTGCCATGGATTATTGGCAGCTATAATCCCCAGCCATAAACCAGCCAACACATAAATCCCTGCAGTAATAAACAGCCGCCTGGTCCATGATAATTCCCACGCTTTATCAGCTTCCACCTTTTTATTTCGCTCTTTGATAGTGCTAATTTCTTGTGAAATTTCCGCCTCATTCATACCCACATCTTACTCCACCCCACCCAAAAATCAACCCCGTAGTAGAACCTACGGTTCACTCCAGGGCACCGCCCCACACTATTCTACCATTCGCGCGAATAAGGGACATATAAACGATTATAAATTACCGATTATGTATTTGGCGGCAGCTGGCGGAATTGCGGCTAGCGCATAAAAAACCTCTACCCCCACCTGCTCTGATTCAACTATATCCACAACCTTAAGTACACCCAAATGTTTGGATGTAGCTTTAAACGACAATTTAATGGCGGCGGCTAGCTCGCCCACCGAGGCGCGCTTATGGAATTTAAGGTACTTAAGTAACGCCAACCGCCGGCGATTGGCCAAGGCCTTTAAAACTTTTTCCAATTCCCTCATACACCCATTATAGCACCTCTGTTGTTATTCTACCATTCGAACGAATAAGGTCAGGGTTGGAATTTGATTATAATGACCTCCTCCCCGGGCTAAAGCCCGGGGGTTCCTTTTGGCGGCACAAGCATAACTTGCGCAACCGGCCTCCACTTCGTTCCGGGATGTCATTCATCCCCGCACTCCAGCGGCTACCGAGTAGCCATGACGCCGCTTCTGTGCGGGGTTTCCTGACATATAAAAATACCCCCGCTGATGACGGGGGCATTTTGTGAAAAATAATTTACTTTAAAGTAACTTTTCCACCAGCCTCTTCAATTTTCTTTTTCATCTTGTCGGCCTCTTCTTTGGTGGCGCCTTCTTTTACCATCTTGGGCGCGCCATCAACAATATCTTTGGCTTCCTTAAGACCGAGTTGGGTAACTTCACGTAGGGCCTTAATTACGCCAATTTTGTTGGCACCAGCTTCGGTTAACTCCACGTTGAAGCTAGTTTTTTCCTCAACAGCTTCGGCCGGACCAGCAGCAGGTCCAGCAGCCACAGCCATAGGGGCGGCAGCTGATACTCCGAACTTCTCTTCCAGAACTTTTACTAGTTCTGATAAATCTAGTACCGACAGTTTAGAAATCTCATAAACAAGATTCTTAAACTTGGCCGGTACTTCTACTTCTTTGGTCTCATCGGACATAATTTTTTTTAGCTTAAAGATTAAATGTTAAAACTTAAAACTTATTTTTATGATTTTTTTGATAAAGCTGACAGTACTTGCACAAGGGCGCGCATATTGCCAGCCAGCACCCTTAACATACCCGACATCGGCGCGGCGATTGTTCCCACCACTTGCCCCAGTAATTCCTGCTTGCCAGGCAGCAGCGCCAAAGCCTTAACCCGCGACGGGTCGACAAAAGCATTTTCTAAAACACCGCCCAAAACTTGCAACTTGTCGTGAGTTTTGGTAAAAACCACTAGCACTTTAGCCGCCACCACCTCGTCTAAAGGTGAAGTGGCTACACTGATACTGCCGGCAAAATCTTGGCTGGCAATATCGGTTAATTTAGCTTCGGTTAAAGCGCGTTTAAGCAAGGTTTTTTTAATTACCTCATATTCTATGCCTTGCTCGCGTAGCTTTTTCCGCAGCTCGGTCATTTCCTTCATGGTCAAACCGGTAAAATCAGCAAACACAGCGCCTTTGGCTGTAGTTAACATTTTAACTACATGGGCTGTTAAATCTATTTTTTGTTGCTTAGTCTTGGCCATAAAAAATTAAATCCTAAATCCTAATTTCTAAATCCTAAATAATTATTAAAAAAGTCCGTGATAACCACAGACTACATATAATCCGCCTTAAGCGAATTTCTGCCTCGGTAGGCTCTCCGCCGCTGGCGGAGACTTAACCCCTCGACTACACTCGGGGACCTACTGTCTGTGGCTATTTAATTGTTATTAGCAGTATAACAGGTCTAAAAATAGTGTCAATAGTGTACATTTTAGTGTCGCCATAGGTTGTAAAAAAATCCCAAAAAACATCCTGTCCCTAATTATGTCCGGTCGGACATATTTAGGGATACATAATATCCTACTTTGTTGCCGTGTAGGTAATTTTTGCATATAAAAAAACCCGCATCCACGATTGATTGTGAACAAGGGTTTATTTCGAAAGCTCTAAAATCAATTTACGAAATTAAACAGCCTTCCCCTTAATAATAAAGAGGAAGGCTTTAGATTAATTGTTTTCAGGCGGGCGAATATGCCTGACCACGTACTTGCCTTGCGGTAGACGGTCAGCCTGGTAAGCCACATTGATGAGCATAAAATCATCCAATGAATTACGGATATTAAATGAAGCCTCCACGGGCTTATGNNCGGGTGATCCACCGTTCGCATTCAGCCACGGCTTTACAGCCGTGGCATCTCGCGCAGGCGGATAAAAAATTATTACTATCAGAGGGCGGGGCAATTTTGGGCTTGGCGCCAACCGGCAGCCAGGGCTTCGGCGACGCTGCAAAACCAGCGCTCGCCCCGGTCAACCGAAATCGCTGTTTGGTTGTAATAGTCACAGCCAGGAACGTGAAACATTTTTTCACCGGACAAGGAAATATTACCCTTGATAACACATAAATCATTATCAGTCACGGTTAACGCTTGCGGGCCACAAGCCGACCACAAACCTCTACCGTCGTTTCTAGCCCTGGTTTGAGCAGCCAAAAAATCCTCGGCAAACTTAACATCAGGTGGATAAGTAACCCCCTCCGCATAACCCCAGGTTACTAATAATAAATTCACCATTTCATCATTTAAATAAACGTACCGCAAAAGTCGGCCATACTTATCTTGGTCGCTAATATCTTTTTCCAGTCGCACCCACTTACCCTCTACCAACTGTTTATTATAACTTGACGCCTCTTGCCCAAAACATTCCACGGTTTTATTGGGATGCACAGTTTCCGGTGAATCCACACCAATATACCGAACACGGTCGCCATTAGCGAGTTCCAGAGTGTCACCATCAATAACTCTCGTCACCAAAAATAAATCTTTAGTCGGGTTTACCTCTTCAACACCAGCTACCACACCCAATTCCACTTCCGGTTCAAATGATAGGACCGATTCACTATCAGATAAATTTATTTTATTAGTAACCTCGATTTCTCCAACTGTCCGATGAAGGGACCAATAGCCCAACCAGCCGACCATTAACAACAACGCTAACCAAAGCTTAAACATGTTTTAATATAAATATTTTTGTTTCGCTTTTATGTGGTCAGCAAAGGTCTTAGAATAAATCACCTGGCCCTCGGGTGTAGTCAAAAAATACCAATAGTTATTAGCGGTTGGAAAAGCCACCGCTTCTAAAGCCTCGGCGCCGGGGTTAGAAATTGGCCCGGGCGACAACCCCCGATATTTATAAGTGTTGTATGGCGAATCAAGTTTGGTATCTTCCAAAGACACGGACGGTGTTTTTTTGCCGGTTATATAATTTACTGTGGAATCGGCTTGCAAACCTTGGCCAGTATTTAAGCGCCGCCAAAATATATCCGCCACCATTTTACGGTCAGCTAAACTAGACACTTCCCTTTCCACAATACTGGCTAAAATAACTCCTTGCCAAACATTATAACCTTTATCTTCCAATGCCTGCCGCCATTCTAATTTAAACTTCTTAGCAAAATTATCTAGCATTTTAGTAACTAAAGCCGAGGCTGTAGAATCACGATAAACCCGGTAAGTGTCAGGGAATAAATAACCTTCCAGCGACGCCGCAGCGGGTTTAGATGCTAAGGAAATTTCCAATTCATCTAAAATCGGATTGAACTCGTCCGGGGTAGTTGTTAGTTGAATAAATTCACTGGCGTTGTAAACCCCAGAACTTTCTAAATAATTGGCGATTTCCTTTAGCGTCCAACCTTCAATAATTGTAACCGTCACCTCTGATTCTGGTTGTGACGCACCGGTTAAAAGTCGGGTCAAATTTAAAATGCTCGAATTTTTTGGTAATTTATAATCGCCGGCAATAAATTCTTTTTCGGTTCCAGTTACGTAAACCCAAGTTCTAAACCACCGTGGACTAGAAATTAATCCGGTCTCGATTAAATTAGCCCCAATGACTTTTACCCCTTGACCAGAATCAATAGTAAAACTAACCAAACTGGCGTCACGCCCGTTAGCGGAAGTGATTTGCCACATACCCCAACCAACAATTAACAATATAACACAGAACGATATAACAAGTCGCCTTGCCCAGGGGCCGAAACCGCTTTTAGACTTTTGGTAAAAAATCATTGAAAAAAAATTGTTAAACATTCTAATATTCTCAAGAATATCGGAATGTTTGTGTGATTATAGATATTTTTTAAGTCGCCAGCGNNGTTTCCACTATTATAAAATCCTTAACGCCAATTGTGGATATCAACTTATTTGGGCGAGAGTAAATTAAGTTACCACTAGATTCTATTCCCAAATAATGTCCCCGAATTACATTTTCTGTATTATTTTTAGCCAAAATATTATATACCGATCGCCAATTTCCTATATCAGTAAAGAAAAATTTAGCTGGAAACAAAATGAGTTTCTTTGTTTTTTCTAATAAGCCATAATCTATGGAAGTGGCGGGAAATTTTATAAAATATTTTTTAATTTTATTTAAATTATTCGGCTGTCCGACATGCTTGCTAATTTGCTCTATAGCATTTTTAATTTGTGGGTATTTGTCCATGACTAAATTAATAAGGGTTTGGGGATAAAAAACAAAATAAGCCGGATTCCAATAATATTTTCCTTGTTTTATAAATGACAGCGCCTTGGCCAAACTTGGCTTCTCAATAAACTTATCAACCTTATAAACATTATTACTTTGTTTGCGTCCAATTTTAATATAGCCATATCCAGTGTCAGGATATGTTGGCTTAATGCCAATTAACCCGATGTGATCTTTAAAGCTGCCCATAGACCGCGCCGCACGCTTTAACACCAAAGAATATTCTTTGACATCGTCAATGTAATGATCGGAATTGGCTACGGTTAAAACTTCATTGGGATATTTTTTTAAAATATTTATGGACGCTAAAACTAAAGCCGGTAGGGTCCCCCGGGCCTCTGGTTCAACTAAAATATTTTCTCTCGGCATGGCTGGTAAATCCTTTATTATCATCGCGACTTGCGGGACAGTGGTAGCCACAAATATATCTTTTATCGGAAAATATTTGGTTAAACGCCGCCAAGTTTTTTGTAATAAAGTAGTGGAATCAAAAAAAACCTGAACGTGTTTGGGTTGGTTTTGGCGCGANNTGCCTATTAAATTATTAGGTGGTAATGTATTGAAAGTTAAATACATAGTAACTTTTTGGCAAAAATCGAAATCACTTTAAAAAGGAGGGTTTTATGCACAAGGTCGTCTCTGTACGCCAAGAGTACCTTGATCAACTTCATGAAATATTGGGGTTGACAAAAAAACTACTAGGCGGAGACAATTCAATCAAGCCGCTTCTAAATGAGCGTATTGCGGCTTTGGAACCCCCTCCTAAACATAAGGTCGATTGGCCTAAGGGTGGGAGAAGCGCTACTAAACCAAATCTACAGGAAATCGAAGAAAGACAAAAATAATGATAACCCAAATCGTATATTAAGCGGTGCGAGGGCTTGACCAGTGTGTCAACCCTCTTTTTTATTTACTAACCAACGGTACAAACACAAAGCCAGGGTATTTGGTTTGTTTGAATTCATCTCCCCGCCTATCAACCACCACCATATCTTGAAATGTTTCCCCTACTGGAATTACCGCTCGGCCGCCGTCTTTTAATTGTGCTAATAATTTTTTAGGCATAGCTTTTGCTCCTGCTGAAACTAATA
>DOPF01000028.1:2962-5402 GCA_003512705.1 Patescibacteria group bacterium | reverse complement strand
AAAACCACCTTGCCGCGATGATGCCCGTGCTTTAAATAATCCAACGCCGCGGCCGCTTCATCTAAGAAAAAAGTCTTATCAATAGTTACCTTAACCCCGGCTTCATCTACCAGATTGGTTAGTTTATCCAAACGTTCGCCCGTTACCTCGGTTTGTTGAGGTATAATCCGTAAATGATAATCAGCTGGCGGTTCTACATCGGGATGCACCATAGAAACAATAATGCCACCTTTTTTTACAACTGAAAATGACTTGGTAAGCGCTTCACCACCCACCGTATCAAAAACCGCGTCCACATCATTTACTAATTTAGTAAAGTCTTGGGTTTTATAATCAATAACTTGGTCCGCGCCCAAACTACGCACATAATTTAAATCACCNNNNGCTTGATAAGCACTAACGCCAACTAAAGGTAAGGCAGCTGCTTCCATATGGCTTAAGGCTTCGGGCTTTAAGGCTATAAGCTTGGCATCAACCAAAACCATTTCAGCAAACGAGCCTGATGACCCATCAAAATCTAACGCCCGACCATAAACTTCATCCCCGATCTTAAAACTAGTTACCCCCGCTCCCACCTCTTTCACTACACCAGAAAAGTCGCCGCCGAGGGTAGCAGGAAAGGTAAGCGGTAAATATTTTTCAAAATAGCCTTGCCGTATTTTCCAGTCGCTAGGGTTAACACCGGCGGCATAAACTTCAACCAACACAAACCCAAGGACAACCTTAGGGGTCGGCGCGTTATTATTTATCTCGATAACTTCATTGCCGCCATATTTACTAATTTGAACCGCTTTCATATAAATTTTTCCTATTAAGTCATTGCCAGCTAGTGTAAATCGATAGTGCAACAATCTATTACCCTGGAGAGATTGCTTCGTCGTTGACACTCCTCGTAATGACTAATTATTTTAAAACGTCATTGCGATCCCGCCAACGGCGGGAGAAGCAATCTTAAATTGCAACTAACTACAGATTGCTTCGTCGCCCTTCGACTTAGCTCAGGGCTTCCTCGCAATGACAATATTCCTAAATCTAACTTCTAAAATTTCCCGCGCGCCTCTATTGCTTTGCCAATCCTATCAACCGCCAACACAAACGCGGCCACCCGCAACGGTACTTTTAACTCTCCTGCTTTATTCCAAATATCGTTAAAAGCTTTCACCATAATCGGTTTTAGCTTTTCATTTACTTCTTTTTCAGTCCAATAATATTGCTGAATGTTTTGGACTAATTCAAAATAGGAAACAGTGACGCCGCCGGCATTCGCCAGCACATCTGGTACCACAATAATTTTTCTCTTAGCTAATTTTTCATCGGCTTCGGGTGTGGTTGGCCCATTAGCCATCTCAAACACGACTTTAGCCTTTATTCTACCCACATTGGCCGTAGTAATTTGGTTTTCCAGAGCTGCTAACACCAAAATATCAGTAGGCAGTTCCAAAATCTGCTTATTAGTTACGGCAGTAAAATTTTTACAGTCACAAACTGAACCAATACAATAACACCCGCCAATTAACCCGCGGGCTTTTTTATCTTTCATTACATTATCAGGGTCCATATTAATCCCAGTTTTGGAATAAATGCCACCTTTGGAATCTGATAAGGCAATTATCTGATAACCGGCTTGATAAGCTAGCTTAGCAAAATTATATCCAACATTGCCAAAGCCCTGCACCACAATTCTGGTTTTTTTAGGAGTTAATTTTAATTTTTTAGCTAGTTCATTTAAGACATAAAGCCCACCCTGCCCAGTAGCTTCGGTACGACCGGCAGAGCCACCTTGTTCTAATGGTTTACCAGTTGCCACACCAGGTACTTTTTTGCCAACTACTCGGGAGTACTCGTCGGCAATCCAAGCCATCATCATCGGATTAGTGTTTACATCCGGCGCAAGTATATCTTGTTCCGGACCAATAAAAGGCGCTAACTTTCTGGCTAAGGCACGAGTTAATCTTTCTAACTCGGCTTGAGATAATTTTTTAGGATCAATGGTAATGCCGCCCTTGCCACCGCCTAAGGGAATATTTACCACCGCGCACTTTATTCCCATCCAAAATGCCAAAGCTTTAACTTCGTCCAGATTAGTTTGCGGATGATAACGCAGCCCGCCTTTATAAGGTCCGCGCGCCGAAGTGTATTGAACTCTAAACCCATCAAAAACCTTTTCGGCGCCGTCGTCCATAGTTATGGGCAAAGAAAACTGCAGCTGCCGCTCGGGCCGCTTTAAAAATTCCAAGGTGCTGGGTTTAAGCGATGTATATTGAATAGCCTTTTTTAGCTGGGCTAGAGCATTGTTGAAGACGGACATAATTAAAGCTTCGCTTTAACCCCGCCGCTGGCGGGGTGGTTGCTAAAGCAACCAAATTTAAAAATTAAAAATCAAAATGCAAAATTATTTTATCCTTAAATTCATACGACGTCATTGCGAGAAAGCCGATGA
>DOPF01000028.1:0-2859 GCA_003512705.1 Patescibacteria group bacterium | reverse complement strand
GTGGTAATGTCTCCAGCTGCAAAGACTCCCGGCTCGGACGTTTCGCAATCGCGAGAAATTTTAATTTGCTTGCGGTCATCTAATTCTACCAACCCCTCGATTAATTTGGCATTAACTATAAAGCCGGCTTCGACAAAAACACCCGACACCTCTATTTCCCTTGTTTCCGCTGCATTTTCAGCTTTTTTTACCACTACACTACGCACCCTGGTATCGCCTTTTATCTCCCCGACTTCACTATTTAAAACTAATTCAATATTATCCTGCTGTAACTGCTCAACTAAAAAAGCTTCGGCTCTAAAATCTTCACGACGATGAACTAAATATACTTTTGGACATAATTTAGCTAACAGTAAAGTAGCATCTACGGCTGAATTACCACCACCCACTACCATTACTGGCTTACCTTTAAATAGCGGCGCATCACAAGTAGCACAATAACTAACGCCTTTAGCGCCAAATTTTTCCTCACCGGGAACACCTAAATGGCGATGTGCTAATCCGAAACATAAAATAATCGTGTGCCCCTTATACTCATCGGCATTAGTAGCTACCGTAAAAAGGGGTTTCCCCCTTTGGTCCACCTGTTTACTAATTTTTTTTACTTCGGCATAAACAATTTGTGTACCAAATTTTTCTGCGCTCTCTTTAAACTTATTCATCAACTCCGGACCGGTTACTAATCCCACACCCGGATAATTTTCTATTTCATCTGTCGTGGCGGCTTGGCCACCAATATCAACCGTCACCATCAAAGTTTTCAGGGCGCGACGGGACGCATAAATAGCGGCCGTTAATCCGGCCGCGCCCGCGCCGACAATAATAGTGTCGTAGATATTACCTACCTCACTTGCATTAGACATAATTTTTTTAAGCGTGTTTCTCTAAAGCGGCTTGCAATTTATCTTTGGCCTGAACACCCACAAATTGTTCTACCATTTGTCCACCTTTAAAAATTCCTAAAGTTGGAATACTTAAAATATCATACTTAGTAGATATGGCATTATGTTCGTCCACATTTAACTTACCGATCTTAGCTGGCTTTCCCGCCATATCTTTAGCCAACTCCTCTATGATTGGCCCCTGTACTCGGCATGGGCCGCACCAGGGCGCCCAAAAATCTACCAGCACCGGCACATCACTTTGCAAAACTTCGTTATCAAAATTATCTTCGGTTAAAATTATTTCGGACATAACTTATTTAGAATTAAGAATCGTGAATTATGAATTATGAGATCGCTTCGCTCCCTCGCGATGACGAACCCTTAGGTGTCATTGCGAGGGAGCGAAGCGACCGAAGCAATCTAGACCCAAAACATTGCTTCGTCTCCTTCGACCCGGCTCAGGATCCTCGCAATGACGTTTAGATTTTTATGAAGTGATTTTAAATAATTGCGACACGGTGTGTTCTAACTTCTTAACTTTTTCCTCGGATGTTGTTCCGCCGTCAAAACAACCATTGGCCTCGGCTTCTAATAATAACTTGCCCAATCGCTCTAGTGAAGATCGAGCGGCAATAATCTGCTGAATAATATCTTCACAATCACGCTTGGCTTCAATCATGCGTCCAATGCCAGATATTTGCCCTTCCAAGCGATTGAACTGGTCGGTCATGCTTTTAATATCACATTGTATTGACATACTGTATACTAGTATACAGTATGGAGTATATTTGTCAAGAGAATATAATTAAGTTGCCAATACAGCCTACGACTCTGTGTTGGCAGTGAGATGGTGGATTAATCAAGAAATGTCGTTCTTTAACAACAGACAGCGCCCCCGTCTGTCTGTGCATCAAAACCCAGCCTTGTTATGCTTTGACTTGGCTGGGCTTTTTTTATTTTACGACATTGAAATATACCTAATATTAGCCTAATTTATTTAAAATCCAGATATTGTTCCACGTGGAACAATGGATGTTTAAATGGTTACTTTTTTTGGCTGCGCCAGGTGGACTGAGGCTAATGAACGTTTAGCCCTTCGATAAACTCTCCTCGAGTCTGAGCGACCTCGGAGTCGAAGACAGGGCATTCTACTCGCTACTTAATTCTGGCGGAACGCCATGAGCGAGCAAGGCGAGTCGAATGGTGGACCGGAGGGGACTCGAACCCCTGACCCCTTCCATGCCATGGAAGTGCTCTACCAGCTGAGCTACCGGCCCAAAAACATTGATTTAGTAGCTAAATTATAGCTATTTTATAGCCTATGTCAATCATTGTTCCACGTGGAACATTATTAATTTTCATGTCTAAAATGGCTAAAAGTAGCCAAAATTGGGAAAATAAACACAGCCCTAATGATCCTAAATATACGTTTTGGCTGTAAAATTACTCGCCACAACCACTCTATTCCAGATGTTTGCATCCACAAGGGAGCCCTTTTTAAACGTTCGCCTAAATAATCCAAAGATCCACCAACCCCCATGGCTATTTTAACTGTGGACAATTTAGGTAAATAATAATCTATCCAGCGTTCTTGCTTGGGGGCACCAAAACCTACTAACAAAATATCTGGGCTTTCAGCCTCAATCCTTTCAATCAAAAAATCATTGGTTTGATCAGCTAAGGGAAAATTTTCCCAATTATTGAACATTGGCCCAGCAGCATAGCTTATTTTACCTCCATATTTATTGGCCACATTTTTAAGCACATCTAAATTATCACCAATAATAAAGACCTTTAAATCATAAAAGGCTGACTCTTTAAGTACTCGTTCAGCTAAATTAACACCCATAACACGCCCTTTGGTCAAAGGTTCGTTAAATAAATAAGATAGAGAGGTTATACCGGCGCCATCAGGGATTAATAAAGAGGCGTGCTTTAATATTCTGTAATAGTCATTGTTTTTTTTAGCATGCAA
>DOPF01000026.1 GCA_003512705.1 Patescibacteria group bacterium | reverse complement strand
TTGAAATTCAAAGGCAAACCTGATATCGAAAAGTACGGCGTGGCCGAGTTTAACGCCAAATGTAAAGCCGATGTTTGGAAATACAAAGCCGACTGGGAAAAATTGACCGAGCGCATGGGTTTTTGGCTGGACCTGGAACACCCCTACGTAACTTACGAAAATTATTATATCGAAAGTTTGTGGTGGATTTTTAAAAAAGTCTGGCAGGAAAAGCTGCTTTATCAAGATTACAAAGTTTTACCTCATTGCCCGCGCTGCGGTACGGCTTTATCAAGCCATGAAGTAGCTTTGGGCTATAAAAGCGTCAAGGAGCCATCGGTATATATAAAGTTCAAAGTGCTGCCCGGTCAAACCATATCCGACTTCGTGACTAATGATAAAACCTATGTGTTGTCTTGGACCACCACACCCTGGACTTTGCCCGGCAATGTGGCCTTGGCGGTTGGTAAGGACATACGATATGAAATTTGGAAACAACAGGGTGAGTCTTTAATTATTGCTTCGGAGCGCCGACCGATGGTATGTGCCGAGGGTGTTCCGGAAACCAAAAAAAATCTGGCGGGCAGCGAATTAGCCGGCATTAAATATGAGCCGCTCTACGATATTAAACCTTTACAGAACGATCAGTCGCACCGAATTTATTCCGCGGACTTTGTTACCACCCAAGACGGCACGGGTGTGGTTCACACGGCGGTAATGTATGGCGAGGACGACTTTGTATTGGGTACAGAGGTAGGTTTGCCAAAATTTCACACGGTGGATGAAAACGGCCGATTTACCAAGGAAGTAAATAAGTGGGCCGGAAAATTTGTTAAAAATAAAGAGGTTGAAGAAGGAATTGTGCATGATTTAGAAACGAGGGGTTTGTTATTGAAGCAGGAAATGTATACTCACGATTATCCATTTTGCTGGCGCTGTTCCACGCCGCTGCTTTATTATGCTAAACCGTCGTGGTTTATTAAAATGTCGGCACTGCGTGAAGATATGAAAACGGCCAATGCCAAAATAAATTGGTACCCGGAACATATTAAACAAGGGCGCTTTGGCGAGTGGTTAGAGGGGGCCAAAGATTGGGCAATTTCGCGTGAACGTTATTGGGGAACGCCGTTGCCAATTTGGCAATGCAAAGCCTGTAAGCATACAGTCGTGGTGGAGAGTTTAAAAGAGTTAGCTTCATTGGTCGGCGATAAGAATTTAGAATCTAGAATATTGAATCGAGATTTTGATATGCATCGGCCGTTTATTGATGAAGTAAAGTGGCCTTGCCCAAAATGCGGTTCCGGGGAAATGAGACGCATACCCGAAGTAGCTGATTGTTGGTTTGATTCTGGTGCCATGCCTTATGCTCAATGGGGTTACCCGCATTTGCCTGAAAGTAAAAAACAATTTGAAGCAAGTTTCCCGGCTGATTATATTTCCGAAGCCATAGATCAAACCCGTGGCTGGTTTTATACTCTGCTCGCCGTGGCCACCTTACTTAAAAAGGCCAAAGCCATAAAAGAAATTCCGCCATATAAAAATGTAATTTGCCTGGGGCATATTAATGATAAGCATGGCCAAAAAATGTCCAAGTCCAAAGGCAATATTATAGATCCGTGGGAAATTATAAATAAATATGGCAGCGACGCCTTGCGACTTCACTTTTACACTATGAACCAGCCGGGCGAACCGAAAAATTTTGACCCCCTGGCGGTAGGGGAAGTGGTAAAAAAGAACTTTTTGATTTTAATGAACGTATTGGCTTTTTATGAACTGCATAAAGACCACGCTGAAGCGCCCGAGCATGCCCCGCATACTGATAATGTTTTAGACCAGTGGATTATTGCCTGGCAGCAAAAATTAGTAAATGAAGTTACGGCGCATTTGGATAAATACGAAATTACCGAGGCGGGGCGAAAAATTTCTGAATTTACCACCGAATTATCGCAATGGTATGTTAGGCGAAGTCGCGATCGGTTTAAGGAGTCGGGGGTAGATCAAGGTCGGGCTCGAACTACATTGGGCTTCGTGTTGCGACGGGTGGCGATATTACTCGCGCCGTTCACACCATTTATGGCCGAAGAATTATATGGTCGAGTTAAGGGGGGTAAAGAATCGGTACATTTGGAAACCTGGCCGGAAGTAAAAAAGGTTTCCCAAGATCAATTGGAATTATTAGAAAATATGGTTAAGTTAAGGCAAGTAGTGGAGTTGGCGCTGGCTAAACGTGCGGATGCCAAAATTAAGGTTAGGCAGCCACTTAGAATTCTGGAGGTTAGCGGTCTTGAATTGACTAATGATTTGCAAAAGATTCTAGCTGATGAAGTGAATGTTTTAAGTGTTAGTACAAAGCCAGCCAAAGAATTGATAATTAATCTGGACGTAAAAATGGATGATGATTTAAAAGCCATGGGTTTGGTGCGGGAATTTATTAGGCAAGTAAACGCTTTAAGAAAGAAGAAAGGGTTAACAGTTAAAGATAAGGTTATATTAAAAGTGTGTGCCCCCGATCAAATTGTTAAAACTCTTCGCGCCGATGAGGTTCAAGTAATAAAGCGAACTTTAGCGTCCAAAATAGAATATATTGATAATGATTTGTCAGAGAAAATCGAGGTTGGCAGCCAAAATGTTGGTATAGATTTAAAAATATAACATCAATTTTACATTTTGATTTTTGACTTTTGAGTTTGTATCATGTCCACCTACATTACCACTGGAGTTGTTTTACGGGCCCGTAGTCATAAGCAAAACGACCGTCTGTATACGGTTTTTACTGAAAGGCGAGGTAAGTTGGAACTGGTGGCCACGGGGTCGCGTAAAATATTATCTAAATTGGCGCCTCATTTAGTAATGTTTGGCGAGGTGGAACTGGTGGTGGCGCCAGGCAAGCGACATGATAAACTGGCGGGTGCGGTTTTAAAAAAAATATATTTAAAGCCACCATACAATTTAAATACCGCCATCCTCGGTACGTCGTTTTTAGAAATTACCGATGTACTGACATCAACTGGCGCACCCGAACCGCAGCTTTTAAAATCCCTTAAGTATTATTTAAGTCAGTTAAAAGATTTACCAACTTTGGAAGAAGATTGGCGGCAGCGCGCTCGTACTTTTTTGGGACGCTTTATTTATAAAGTACTTAAAGTTACCGGGTTGGCCATCCAAGTCACTAGATGTCAAAAATGCCAGGGCGAGTTAGCGGCGCCAGTGGTGTTTAGTTTTACCGAGCATGGTTTTTTTCACCGGCGTTGTGTAAGTGATAATCATAATATACATCTATTGATCGATGATAGCATAAGCTATTTACAAACTTTGGCTAGCCGTGCCGAGCCGGCACCAGGACGGGAATTACCCCAGGAACTATTAGGATTTTTAGTTGATTATGTGCAGGGTCAAGCTGGTCGTTCGCTCTATACATTAAAGGTATTACGTAGTATTCTATAAATTAGTTCACAGTTCTCAGTTTATAGTTTACAGTTTTTGGCGCGATAATTTAAACCACCGTGAACCGTGAACTATTAACTAATAACTAAAATGTTGCGACCAAATCTAGATAATCTTTCCATTAGTAAAAAATCATTGCCACAACCGGCCGACCGCGGCGGGGAATTGGCGCGCATTTATCGTGGTGGTAGGCGAGAAGACTTTACAACATTACGACGTCGCGCTGCCCATCAGCGCGCCTGGTTGTATTTAACAGTTTTTTTATTGGTGGCTATTGCCCTGGTAGGCGTGTGGTTTTTCTTTTTCAGCAGCAATCAAGGTAAATTCGGCGAAGAGACGGTAACAATTACGTTCACCGGGCCCACTCAAGCACCTTCCGGACAAACGGTTGAATATGAGGTGGTGTGGGACAACGATCAGGGGGTGGCATTAAAATCAGGAGAGTTAAACTTTCGCTATCCCGAAGGGTTTACGGTATTAGACGCTAATCTGTCGGCCTTAGACGATAATCGGACGCGATTTGACATAGGTGGGGTGGGCGCGCGTGAGGGGGGAAAGTTAAAATTGACGGGTCAGTTAGTTGGCGAGGTGGGGGATATTAAAGAATTTACGGTTGTGTTTACTTACGAGCCGACAAATTTCCGCGGCCAGTTTGCCACCAATAGCTCTTTGGCTACCGAACTGGTGGCGTCAGTGTTAAATTTATCCTTAGAGACGCCGCCGCAATTACCCATTGATCAGGATTTAATACTAAAGGTCACCTATAACAATACCTCGGCCAATGATTTATCTAATTTAGCTATTAGGTTCACGGCACCGGGTGGGTTTGAATTAGATTTGCCATCAGCCGATCCGGTAGTCGGCCAGGATAATTTATGGCGGTTGCCAGACTTGACGCCCAAAAGTGAGGGGACACTAGCCCTAGTTGGCAGGTTCACCGATGCTTCTATTTCCGGCGAACAAACTTTTACCGTAGCCATTGGTATAATTGATGGTGACAATAATTTTACTGTTCAGGAGGAAAAAACCGCCGTAGTTAATACTATAGAATCTCACTTAACTTTGACTTTAACCGCTAATCAGGTGGCCATAAAAAGTTTTGCTGATTGGGGCGAGCAAATCGATTTTGAATTGCGCTATGCCAACGAGGGTGAGGCAAACTTAAACAATGTAGTGCTGCGTGCTCAACTCAATACTACTTTACTTGATTGGACCACTTGGCAAGCCGATACCGTTGGCAGCGTGGACGAAGATAAAGGCGAAGTAATTTGGAGCAAACAAACAGTTGCCCAGCTTAATAATTTGGCGCCCGGCGCCAAGGGCAGTATCCATTTTCGATTGACGGTTGTGGATACGGCTCCGGGCGGTTCTACTGGTCCATACAGTTTTGACTCTAAAATTGCCACCTCGGCTCAACAGACCTTTGGTACTACCACACAAACTGTCACAAGTGAATCTAACGCCATTACTACAAAAATTAACACCCAACTGGCTTTGCAGGTTGAGGGAAGATATTATACTGATCAGTTGGTAAAAATCGGTTCGGGTCCTTTGCCGCCGCGAGTTGGTAATACCACTACCTATGTAATTTTTTGGCGCCTGGCCAATACCATTAACGACGCCGCCAATATTGAAGTTACCACCACTTTGCCGCAAGATATAAATTGGACTGGGCAGGCAACTGTGTCGGCGGGCCAAAACGTGGTTTATAATCCCAATACTAGGGAAGTAGTGTGGCAAATTAATAAACTGCCGGCCGGTGCGGGTATTCAGTTCGCGCGACCCGAGGCCTCGTTCGAAGTTGCCATTACGCCAACCGAACAGGATGCTGATAAAATTTTAGTGCTAACCAAGGCCACTACTGTTACCGCCCGTGATAGTTGGTCGGGCGCCGATTTAATTACCACCGCAAAATTAGTTACCACCGAACTTGATAATGACCTCGGCGCGCAAGGTAAAGGCGTGGTGGCGAGATAATTACAAATGTAAAAGTATTGACATTACACCTTAAAAAGGTGTAATGTTTTTAGGCAAGAATAATCCACATTGTTTTTTTAACAATTGCCAATATGGTGGACCATGCAGACCAACCGAGTAAAAACTCCGCGTCGGTCTACCAAGGCCGATCCGTTAATTTCTTCACGCAGCCGAATTAGCCAGCCGCACAATTATATCTTCCGATTGTTTCAATTGGATGTGGACGTTCAGGATACCACATCTTTAAGTAAAACTGAGGCTAACCGTTTAGTCAGAAAGGCTAAACACGGTGATAATGAGGCGCGGAATCAATTAATAGTCCATTGTCTTCGCTTTATTATTTGGGTAGCCAAAAAATATAATCAGGTTTTGTGGTCTGATCTTATCAGCGAAGGTGTAATCGGACTGGACAAGGCGTTAGTAAAGTTTAGTCCACAACGTCGAACTCATTTTTTGACTTATGCCAAAGATCATATCAAGGGTTCAATGGATTTATTTGTATATAACATAAGTCATCCAGTTCATATACCTCAAAATGTGACGAATGATAAGCGGCGTGTAACTAAGGCCATAAATAAACTTATGGTCAGAAAAGGTGCCGTTCTCAGTCTAGAGACTGTTAGTAAAGCGGCGAATGTGGTTGCTCGGCACGCTGAAAGGTATATGCGCGGAGATCATGTGATGGCAGTTATATCTTTGGATGCCCCGAGAATGGTGGGTTCAGATGGTAAGTTGTTAGATTTATTACCTGATATTTATGCCAAGTCGCCCGATGAATGGTTGCTTTTATCAGAGAAGGTTGATTATGTGCGAAGTCAAATTAGCAAATTGTTGAGAGATTTACAGCACGTTACCTGCCAGACTCGTAATTGGTTAGATATCTTTAAGCATCGGTATGGTTTGGACGGCAGTATGGTCATACGCAATAACCATGAAGTGGCCGATGAATTTGGTTATACCCATCAGAATATCCGGCTTATTTTAATCAGGGTCTGGGGCCAACTGGAAAATTATGGCTGGAATCGTAAGTTGGGCGAAAGCCTGTTAAAAAATGGCATTTATGCCATAAACCATGCCGAAGAAATTATCGGCAAGCCAATTGAACTATAAGGGTGTGTGGTTTGAAAAACCATGCGCCCTTTTTTAAATAAAAAAACCGGACCGAGTTGCGTGGTCCAGTTTTGCGCTTTTGTGGCGCGGATTATTTTTTTTGTGGAACAAGATGCCGAATTATACTACCGGCCGCGAAAAAGTTGGCGGTCAACAGAAACCAATTGCCTTCAATTGGTAGTGCATAGATGTAGCACAGGCCAGCGGCTCCCTGTAGGCAGTATTTGGTTTTACCTAACCAGTTGGATTTTATTTCTGCCGAACCGGCATAGGTGTCGCGTTTTTTCGCCCGCCACACTAACAAGGCTAAGGTAGCTAGTATTGACTCTAATAAAATAGAGAAGGCTGCGTTAACCGGCCACAGTAAGATGTGGGCCTGAAATGCGATAAGTCCAGAAATGTAAAGGATTTTATCGCACCCAGCGTCTAAAAGACCACCCAGCTCGGTTTCCTGCCCCATTTTTTTCGCCAATACGCCATCAGAAAAGTCACTGAAAATAGCCCAACCAATCAACATCAATAGATACTCTTTCCCCGCGTCCAAATGAACAAAAATTATGAATAAAGGTGCAATAATTGCTCGACTGATGGAAAACAGGTTGGGTACCGAGATTGTGTCATTTTCGATGCCCCGATCTACCGCCTGCGACAGTGGCCGGGAAAGAAAAGCGAAAAATCGCACTACGGTTTGCCGGATAAATTTTCGGCGGGTTGGGATGGGTATAAGGAGGCCAAAAAATGCCCCCAGTGTCTGGTCCTTGATTCGGATCAGATAGTTAGCGCCTACCTCCGCTTGAGCTAAATAGTTGGCAAGGTTCATTTATCCTCCAGGTTTTTCTTTTGGTCTAGGGTATGTTATTTTCTATTTATGTTCACATTACAGCATCAATCTACTAAAAGTCAAGCTCGGGCGGGTATTTTTAAAACAGCTCACGGGGGTGTACCAACACCCTTCTTTTTACCAATTGCCACCCGCGGAGCGGTTAAGGGATTAACGATGGCCGAGGTAAAAAATTTAGGCGCGTCAATAATTTTATCCAACACTTACCACCTGTGGCTTAAGCCGGGTGTGGAGATAATTCGGGCGGCGGGTGGTTTACATAAATTTATGGGTTGGCCGGGGCCGATATTAACCGACTCCGGTGGTTTTCAGGTTTTTAGTTTAAGTAAATATAGAAAAGTCACCGACAGTGGCGTGGAGTTTAAATCCCCCTCCAATGGCGCTACTCATCATTTAACTCCTAAATTGGCTTTGCAGATTCAGGCTGATTTAGGGTCGGATATTGTTATGGTGCTGGATGAATGTGTGGCATCTGACGCCGGTAAAGACGTGGCTAAAGAAGCAGTAGCAAGGACAACTTTGTGGGCGCGTGAACAAGCCGAGGTTTGGCCGAAAATAAAAAAATCGGGTCAACAACTTTTCGGCATTGTGCAAGGATCGGTTTATAAAGATTTGCGTTTGCAAAGCGCCGCGGAAATTTCGTCTTTACCATTTGATGGCATTGCCATAGGCGGTTTGGCGGTGGGTGAAGAAGCCAAGGAGATGTATAAAGTTTTAGATTATACCGTGCCGGTTTTACCACCAGACAAACTTCATTATTTAATGGGGGTGGGGTATCCTGAAAATATTTTAGAAGCAGTTAAACGCGGCATCGATTGTTTTGACTGCGTTATTCCCACGCGTGAGGCCAGGCACGGTCGGGTGTATGTTTGGAATCGTAAAGTGGTGGGGGATTTTAAAAAACCAAATTTAGTTTTTGATGGCAAAAAGAAGTTTTATTCAACCTTATATTTAAAAAGCGCCGCCTGGGCTAAAGATAATAATTTAATTGACGATCAATGCGCTTGCCCGGCATGTAGCAATCATAAAGCGACCCGATCTTATTTGCGGCATTTGTTTGCCAGTGAAGAAGTGTTAGCCGAACGTTTAGCCAGTCTGCATAATTTGTATTTTTATTTGGAATTGATGAGAGTAATCAGGCAATCAATCGTGGGTGGAATAATTTAATATTTTATTTCACCTTGTATTAATGTATTAACACATTAATACATAATATTTTGATTCGACAAAAAGTAACAAAGATATTATTGGCGGCCATTGTTAATTGCTGATTTTTTTTGTTTCTTCCCGCTAGTAATTAAACATTGTATAATAAACCCATGACTTACGCACGGGAAGAGGTTTCCAAATTACTCTTAGAAACAATCAGCGACTTATGGCGGTGGCCGTTGTGGTGGTACACTTTGGGGCTTAAAATGGTGGCCGACTGGGCGGCGCAGAGCATCAAAGACACCTGGGAGCGATTAGCCATCGGTTTGTTTTTTAAGTACTTTTTTAAGCCCATGTATTCCGATTATACATGGTCGGGGCGAGCTATCAGTTTGGTGATGCGTTTTATTTTAATTATTTATAAATTAATCCGCTTGATTTTATGGACAGGTTGGTATTTACTGTTGGTATTGTTCTGGCTCACGGTTTTGCCGGTGGCCATCTTTTTTATATTTTTTTAAATGCCGCAGATTGTTTGGACAATTAGACCTACTTACGCGTCTTTGGTGACGCGACGCTTACGCATGGCGTGGTATCGGTATGTGGGGGGATTCATCGTACTACTATCGGCGATTTTTGTGGCGGTATTTTTGTGGCGAGCCATAAATTTTCTAAATAGCGGCGGGGCGGTGTATAAAGCGTTATTTTTAGAACCGAGTATTAAGATCTGGTGGTGGTTGTTTGTATTGTGCGCGGGATATATTTTTTATCGCTTTAATAAAGATCTTAGTCGACCATCACTTCAGCAGGCTACTGGAACAGCCACCGTGGAAAAGTATCTAAGCCCGGAAGTTTGGAAAATGTTAGAAGAGGCTTTTAGATATGCCCGAAAATTTAACCATGCCGAGGTTACCGAAGTTCATTTTTTAGCTGCCGCACTCAAAACCCGTACCGGCCAGGCGATATTTTCGCGGCTAGGTGTTAATCCGGAAAAACTATTTAATACGTTGTCACGCGCTTTCTCGGCTTTACCAACTGGCGGTGACGCGGTTTTAAGTTTGGGGGTGGTGGCGGCGTTAAATCAGGGCGCGCAATTAGCCTTAGAACGGAAAAGTTCCAGTATAGAAGTGGGTGAGATAATTTTGAGTATTGCGCGCGGTCAGTCACTGGCCACCGAAGTCCTAGCCGAATTAGCCGTTGAGCCAAATATGATTGCTAATATAACCATTTGGTTTTCGGTCCGCCAAAGACTAAGTCGAGAGATAAGACGGCGCGCCCGCAAGGCCGCCTGGCGTCCGCGCTACGCCCTTGACCGGGCATATTTGGCCGTGGCCACACCGCTCTTGGACCGGATGAGCCGTGATTTTACTTACTTAGCCGCTCACGGTTATTTAAAGCCTTGCTTGGGTCGCGATAAGGAAATATCTGAAATCTTTAGAGTTATCACCGGTGGGCAATCAAGTGTGGTATTGGTGGGTGAGGCGGGTGTTGGCAAAACCGCCATAGTGGAGGGGATTGCGCAATTGATGGTAGCGGAAGATGTGCCCGAACTGTTTAAAGATAAAAAATTATTATCATTATCTGTGCCAACATTAGTAGGCGGCGCCGCCTCGGCCGAAGAAGTGGAACAGCGGCTATTACAAGCCATGAATGAAATAGTGCACGCCGGAAATATTGTGCTATATATTGAGGACGTTCATAATTTGGTTGGTCAAAGTACCGGTGGTAAAGAAAATTTAGATGTGGCCGAACTCATTGCTAATTTTATTAGTGACAATAAAATAATTACCATTTCATCTACCAGTCCTCGCGATTTTGCCGCTTACTTAGACGGCACCTCGCTCGGGCGGGCGATGCAAAAAGTAAAAATAAATGAGCCCGACACTGATCAGGCCATTCAAATTCTGGAAGCGACGGTGGGTTTAATAGAGTATAAGCAAAAAATATACTTCTCTTATGGCGCTTTGGTCGAGGCGGTAAATTTATCGCGCCGTTATTTACCCGATCAGTGGCTACCCGAGAAAGCTATTAGATTGTGTGAGGAAGTGGCGGTGTATGTTCAGCAAAAAAAAGGCGACCAGGCGGTTATTGAGGCGGCCGATGTAACGCAGTTGGTAGCGGGAAAAGTAAATGTGCCCATTACTCAAGTGTCTAAGTCCGAGGGCGAGCGATTGCTGAATTTGGAAAAGATATTACACCAAAGAATTATTGGCCAGGACGAGGCGGTAAGTTTGGTGGCGGCAGCTTTGCGTCGGGCGCGCACGGAATTACGATCAGCCGCGCGACCAATCGCTACTTTTTTGTTTCTTGGCCCCACCGGCGTTGGTAAAACTGAATTGGCTAAAACGGTGGCGGCCGAGTACTTTGGCGGCGAAAATAAAATGATTCGGTTAGATATGTCCGAATACCAAACTCCGGAAAGTTTATATCGCTTAATTGGTTCGCCAACTGGAAAAGCTACCGGGTATTTAACCGAAGCGGTACGGCAGTCGCCCTATGCCTTAATTTTATTAGATGAGTTTGAAAAATCACATTCTGATATTTTAAATGTATTTTTGCAATTATTTGATGATGGCCGTTTAACCGACGCGTCTGGCCGGACAGTTGATTTTACGAATACTATTATTATTGCCACTTCTAATGCGGCGGGTGATATTATTCAAGACAGTTTGCAGAAAAAGGAATCAGTCGAGTCTATCCGTCGTCAACTTTTAACCTCGGATTTAAAAAGATACTTTAAGCCCGAACTTATCAATCGTTTCGATGGCGTGGTTGTGTTTACGCCTTTATCTATGGACGAGGTGGTTAAAATTACCAAACTGTTGCTTAACAAGGTGGGGCAAACTTTAACGGCCAAGGGGATAACCTTGCGGGTGACTGACGCGGCGGTTAAAGAATTGGCGCAAGAAGGATTTGACCCGCTTTATGGCGCTAGGCCATTACAACGCGCGATTCAAGACAAGGTTGATAACGCCTTGGCCAATTACTTATTAACTGGTAAATTAACTCGCCGCGATGTGGTGGTATTAGAACCCGGGGGAAATATAAGAATAGATAAAGCTAGAAGGTTATCATAATTATGTTTAGAGAATATCCAACTATTGATCAGGGCGATTTGGCAACCGAAGTGGCGGGGCATTATGAGGGAAAAGAACAAGCCCCCAAGTCCTTAGAATTAGATGAGGATTTATTTACTAACTTGGAGACGGCGGCAGATAAATTGCCTGTAATGGAAGGAAAATTTTATAAGGCGCAATTAGCAGAAACGCGGCGTTTCGCTTTTGAAGACGTGGAAAGGTTATTTAATATATTATCGTCTAGTCCAGACACATCGCGGGCAAAAATCTTAGAAAAGGGCCATAGCGGCCTAAGATCGATTGCCGACATTGGCCTTCGTCTTAGAGAAGCGGGTGTTGAGGTTCCTTGGCTAAATCCTAACTGGGAGGAGGTGTTGGATCAAGTGCGGCGGGGCGAAATTAATGAGCCTATACAGGTTAGTCCGTTTCGCAGTATTGTTGACGAGCAGATGCTGGAATTAATTGCCCGGCATGACGCTTTGCAAGCAGCTTTGAATGTTAAATCTGGCCAAGGGCGGCGTCTTAATAAGTTTACACCGGAGCAAGCCGAGAGCGTGTCCCATATACAGACGGGGTTCAAGCGATTATCCTCACGGGACCAAAATGAATTTACCCGCTTAATTTCTGATGATGATTTTTACCATCAATCTTTGGAAAATCTAAAACTAAGGCAATCACGCCGCGCGCAGGAAAGCCAAAATAAATTAGTAGCTTAATATGGATTATAGATACGGCCATAACCAAGATAAGGGCTATACCGGTCAAGCCGGCGCTTTAGCCGGCACGCTTTTAGGTATAGCCATATTGGCGGTGGGGTTATATTTTATTTTTGGGTTTGGCCGCAACCAACCCTTAACTAGTAAGGCAGATGATATTAATTTTTTAACGGAAGCAAACACTAATATACCAACTTCAAACAACACTAATCAACCGTCAGAAATGCAAGGGGAAATATTACAGCCGGGTACGGGCGAGGCGGCCAAGACCGGGGATGTGGTTGAGGTCAATTACATCGGTTGGTTAACCAACGGCACTAAATTTGATTCTAGCTACGATCACGGGCAAACGTTTTCATTTACTTTAGGCGCCGGGCAAGTTATACAAGGTTGGGATATGGGTGTAGCCGGTATGAAAGTGGGGGAGAAACGGCGGCTAACTATTCCGCCAAAATTAGCTTATGGCGAGCAAGGAGCGGGCAGTGCCATTCCCCCTAATGCCACACTAATTTTTGAGATTGAACTTATTAAGATAAAATAATATGCCCGAGTTAACAACCCAGTANNACTGGGTTGATATACTGGGTATGAAAGCGACTAAAATTTTTTTATCGGCGGCGGGATTAATAATTATAGGTGTTGGTGTTTATTATGTATTTTCACGCCCTGCTTTGGCGCCAGATAATTTATTAGATCACCCCACCCCACTAATAGTAGAAGAACTAAGCGATTTAATTGTTGTTGATAATCCCATTACTAACCAATTAGTATCAGATCCTTTAACAGTTAGCGGACAGGCACGGGGGAACTGGTTTTTCGAAGCGTCTTTCCCTCTGATATTAAAAGACGCTAATGGTGTAGTCGTGGCCCAGGGGATTGCCACTGCACAAGGGGAATGGATGACAACTGAATTTGTGCCTTTTTCGTCAACGTTGACTTTTATAGCTGCCCCAACGGCAGAAACTGGTGAATTGATTTTACATAAAGATAACCCATCAGGTATGCCTGAGTACGATGATAAATTAGTTGTACCAGTAAAATTTGACTTGTCAGCACCTGTAGTTATATCGCCCTGTATTGTTACTGGTTGTAGCAGCCAAGTTTGTTCCGATGTAGAAGTTACTACAACATGCGACTTTAAGCCAGCTTTCGTTTGTTATTCTAAGGCGGTTTGTGAACGACAATTAAATGGTGAATGTGGTTGGACCGAAACAACCGATTTAAAAACTTGTTTAGACGAGTTTAAGTAATAGCGGAAACTTGTTAAACTTAGATTATGAAAGAAATTGGTTATACCAAACCGTTGTTTATATTAGCGTTTGATCATCGGGCGTCTTTTTCTCGAGATTTATTGGCTGTGGCAGGCGAGCCGACAGCGGAAGAAGTACCCCAAATACAGCAACTTAAAGGAATTATTTTTTCCGGTTTTAAACAGGCCGTGGCCAAAGATATTCCTAAAGCGGCCGCGGCTATTTTAATAGATGAACAATATGGCAGTGCCATTATAGCCGAGGCTAAAAGTCAAGGTATAAATTTTGTATTGTCAGTTGAAAAAAGCGGACAGGCTGAATTTACTTTAGAATACGGCGGCGACTTTGCCGAACACATTAATAAATTCAATCCGCCATTTGTTAAGGCTTTGGTGCGCTATAATCCTGCCGGTGACGCCGAACTTAATAAGCGCCAGTTAGATAAATTAAAAAAATTTAGTGGCTGGTGCAGTAATCAATCATATAAATTTTTAATTGAGTT
>DOPF01000054.1 GCA_003512705.1 Patescibacteria group bacterium | reverse complement strand
AAAAAGACCGCATGTGATATGCGGTCCATTGCCAGATAGAAACATTATTGTTCGTTACGCTATGGCGTTGCCATTCTTTGGCTTGTCCCGGAGGAAATCAATCAAGTCCCTTATGCCCGCCATTCTGGGCAGTATCGTTTCTGTTTCAGTGGTAATCGCTATGTAGGCGAGAGGTGATAGGTAGCAACAGGCAAAAATTGCCGCCGCTAATACACCAAGGATAATTTGGACGGCGATGATTATCGCAACGTCGGCACCACCGGCCGCCGGAAGCTTACCTATCCATGCGAACGCACGGTTAATTGCCCCGAAGAGCAAGGCAAACGGTAGTATGATCACGATGGCCATAATTGATCTACCAAGAATCAAAAGTACGGTTTTGAATATTTGTTTCATGGCGTAGCTCCTAGATTTATTTGAGAAGGTGAGATTATTTAGTGTTGGTTCTAACTTACACCCCAACGCATCTTGCGTCAAGTGGTTAAGTTAAATCTCATCTAGAGTATTACCCTCGCCTTGGTGGTACCTTTACTGCGATACGCGGAATTTTTTGCAGTTAGCAGAAGGGGGAGATTGGGTGGCACTATTTGCCAGTTACTCTGTGCTATTTGTTTAGTGGGGTTTTGGTATTGACAAATTATTAAAACGTGGTAAGATGGTTAACTAAAATCAAAAAAAATCTACAACAAAAACATAACGGGGGGACAAATGTCCTTTAAAATCCTTTTACTAACCATAGCGACTTTTCTTCTCAGCCAAACAGTAGTCGCCCAAACATTTCACGAATCATGGAAAATTGAAGGCTTTGGATTTTGGGTTTATCAAAAATCTAAAGATCAAGGCTCGTCTTTACAACTCAAGCACGTCTGGCTCTTACTTGATCACAAATACAGAGATAATCTGTCCTTAAAGATTATTCTGGCGCCCAAAGGGCCTCCGCAAATTGTTCACTCCCTGTTCATTAAATGGATTAACCCAACGGCTAATGTTGACTACATTAGGGTGGGCCGCATGGAGACACCTTTTGGTAACGGTATCAGCGCTTATAGAATAGACCATAACCCTACCATAATATATTCTGCCATAGACGCACCAGTGGTTGCTCGTAGTAACGGCTTTGAGGGGGCAGGTCATGTTCATAAGCTCAAGTGGACTCTCGGAGTATTTTCAGGTGAACGCTTGCTTGGCAACATTCCAGCAACCGCTGATAATAATGTCGACTTTTACCTTAGATTGCGCGATACTATTTCCGACAATATTCTTATTGGAGCCAGTCAACGGGCCGGACCAGTTTATGCCTGGGGATTAGATTTAGTACTACAAGACTCCGATCACCACCTACGGGCCGAGTTTGAAACAGTGGGATCATTGGGCATTACGCAACACTCGATAATGCTTATCTATGAACTAGGATGGCTAAACCTGCTACACCGTACAGAAATTCTTGAGTCGGGAATCCGCTGGACGCCGGGATTTCGCATTTTCTTGCCACATGATTGTGAAATTAAAGCCAATACGATTCTGGATCCAAAAGTAGCACCGAGCTACTTGGCGCAGTTGGTGTTGAGATGGTAAAACTTAATTTGTCGCTACACAAAACCGCAGTTCGCTTCCCGGACTGCGGTATTTTTTATTGAAAAAACTACCAACTATACATAGCATCTACCCATTCACCCAAATCATATACTATCGACTCGGAAGTGACGCGGTCGGCGGTGGAAAGTACCGCTACGCAAATCTTTTTACCTTGCGGGGTGATAAACCCGGCGGCGATATGATAATTGGTTTCTCGCAAAAAGCCGGTTTTGGCGCCAAACCATCTTTTAGGGTCAGAACGCAATCGGTGCACAGTGTGTTTAATCACCTTGGCCTCACCATTCACGGTGGTAAAAGAAATTTGCGGTTTACTGGAATAATACTGAATAATAAAATTGGCAAAAGCATGACAAGCACCAAGGGCTATATCTTGCGCCGTGCTTAAATTATTAAGCGATAAACCAGTCGGTTCCTCAATCGTAGTATTAATCATATCCCAATCAATCGCCGTTTGACGCATTCTTTGTATAAACTGCTCGCGACTATCTACAGTCACTGTTGACATCCTGTTAGCGGCATTATTAGCTGACCCAACCAACATAGAACCAAAAGCCTGCTCTAAACTAACTTTATCTAAAGGATTTAATTTCAATTTAGAAAAACCGTCGCCCGGATCTAAATATTGCCGAAAGTCGCCTTCGTTATCGGCCCAGCTAAAACCAATTTTTTGCCACCAATCTATGGGGTAGCGCAACACCGTGCCGGCGGTTACTAGTTTAATTAAACTGGCTGCGGGCATCTGGGTTTGCTCTTGATAATAATACAGTGGCGCAAAACTACCCGACTCAATTACCGCCGCGGCCCGCCACGGCACCTCGGCAACATTATGTTTAGCCAAATACCAATCAGTAAAATCCTGATAATTTTCATTTTGGGTAGGTGCGGCCGCATAACTAATGCTAAACCAACCGACCAAAATTAGAGCGATCAAGGGTAAATAAAAATAGCGCCGTGGGCTATACATAAAACCATTATATACTATGATGGCTTGAGCTCCAAATTTTTTGTTAAGGCGACTTTATAAAATAATCTAAAGAGACTACAATTTAATTAGCTTATGTATGTTATAAAAGCCTCGGGCGCCAAAGAACTATTTCGTGGAGATAAACTAGCCGCGACTTTAAAGCGGGTCGGTTTAGCTAAGGCCAAAATTGAAGAGGTGGTAAACAAGGTTAAACTGTCACTATCTCGCAAACCAACATCACATGAGGTAATTGAACGGGCTTTAAATTATTTGCAAAAAACCGATGTCGCGGCCGCGGCTCGGTACAATTTAAAACGGGCCATTATGCAGTTAGGGCCAACCGGTTTTCCGTTTGAACAATATATAGCGCGGTTACTGACGGCCTACGGCTACGACGTTGTCACCAATGTACAAGCCAATGGTTTTTGTGTGCACCATGAATTAGATCTAGTGGCTAAAAAAGACGGACGGCATATTATGATAGAATGTAAATTCCACAATTCACCCGGCCTGCGTTCTGATGTAAAAACGGCACTCTATACCTGGGCGAGATTTTTGGATATTAAAAAGGCCTGGGAACAAGAGCATGGCCACACTAAAGAATTTCACGAAGCCTGGCTGGTCACTAACACCAAATGCACCGCGGACGCCATTCAATATGCCCGTTGCGTCGGTTTACATATACTAAGTTGGCGCCACCCCGAAGAAAATAGTTTGGAAAAATTAATTGATCAAAAAAAATTATACCCTATCACGGTGTTACTGTCAGGAAATCAAATGTTATTCAGCAAACTTATTCGCGCCGGCTTTGTTCTAGTAGCCGATTTGGCCAAGGTAAATTTAAATGAATTAAGCCGCCGCACTGGTTTAGGCGGTAAACGGCTTTATGGAATCCACCAAGAGGCCCAAGCGCTTATTAAGGACTCCTCCCCAAGCACTTGATTCATAAATATCTGTCTGCTAATATACGAAAGCAAGTTGGCAAATAGCTAATAGCAAATTGCAAATAGTAACTGGTAAATATACTATCAGCAGCAAGCTATTTGCTATAAGCCATATGCTAATTAGGGCATGTAGCTTCCGCCTGCAGGCAGGAAGCATTCACCCGCCCACTTTGAAGGGCACGTAGCTCAGTTGGTTAGAGCACTTCACTGATAATGAAGAGGTCGATGGTTCGAGTCCATCCGTGCCCACCACTCGACTCGGTTTGTCAAAAGACAAACCTCGCTCGTGGTCTTCGACCACAATATGAACCGAGTCGAGTGCCCTGAGCGAAGCGCAGCGTAGTCGAAGGGCAAAACAGTTGTTTAAGGCCATATTATTCCAATGAAATATTTTACTTATTTAGCACGTTGCAAAGATAGCTCTCTTTATACCGGTTCTTGCATAAACATCAAGGCAAGAGAGATTAAACATAATAAGGGCGACGGCGCTAAATATACAAAATATAGACGCCCAGTGAAAATTGTTTATTTTGAAGAATTTGATAGCTTAACTGAGGCTAGAAGAAGGGAATCACAGATAAAACGCTGGGCAAGAATAAAGAAGAAAAATTTAATTAAATTTATACGCCCAACTAAATTTAAATAATGCCAACCATCTGACTACATACCAAATACAGCCCCACGAGTCGGTGGGGTTATACTTAATTTTACGACTTCAAAGCTTCTTTTAAGTTCTTACCGGCTTTAAACTTTGGTACCCTAACTTCGGGTATTTGAATGCGCTCGGATGGATTTAAGGGGTTAACACCCATGCGGGCCGTACGCGTGCGCGCTGAAAAGGTGCCAAAACCAGCAATGGTAACTTCACCGCCAGATTTAAGCGTGGCCATAACCGTATCGGTAAAGCCGTCAATCATATCTTCGGCTTGCTTGCGGGTGACGGCGCACTTATTGATCAATGTATCAATTAATTCTGCCTTGTTCATATAGTTAGCTCCTCTTTTAGGTATTGTATACTATTTGCCTTGGTTGGTGAAGATATGTCAACCAGCACCGCCTGCACTACCGCCGGTCCGGCCTCTACTGGTTCAAATCTCGCCGGGGTTTGCTTTAAAAACCGCTCCAGAACAATTTCCTTTTTAACACCAATCACGCCTTCGGTACTGCCCGTCATGCCCACATCTGTTATATATGACGTTCCGCCCGGTAATAGTCTTTCGTCGCGCGTGGCCACATGCGTATGTGTCCCTAACACCGCTGACGCCCGACCGTCTAAATACCAACCTAGAGCCACTTTTTCACTGGTGGCCTCGGCGTGAAAATCTACCAAGATGCCGCCAACATCACCGTCATTTTTAAATTCATTGAGAATTGTGTCGGCAATACGAAACGGGTCGTCATAATTTTCCTCCATAAATACCCGACCAATTAAATTTATAACCACCAAATCTTTGCTGCCGACTTTTAGGCGCCAGTATCCCCGCCCCGATACGCTGGGCGGAAAATTGGCTGGCCGTGCCAAAAGCCACGACTTGTCAGTAAGTAAGGTTTCGGCTTCGGCGGTTTTAAAAGCGTGATCGCCAGATGTAAATCCGTCAAACCCCAAGGCGGTAAGCTCATCTAAAGTTGATTTGGTAAAACCGTTGCCATGCGCCAAATTTTCCACATTACCAATAATAGCATCAGGCTGGTAATCCTTTTTCCATTTAGGCAATACCTTAGCCACAGCTTGCCGACCAAGTTTTGCTACAATATCTCCGAAGAAAAGTATTTTCATGATTTAAGAATAATGAATTATGAATCGAGAATCGAGAAAAATAATTAACGTTTCTAGATTCTCAATTCTGTATTCTCGATTCTACCGGGCGTACTCCACCACCCTAGTTTCCCTAATAACATTCACCTTAATTTCCCCCGGATATTTAAGTTCTTGCTCTATTTTATCGGCAATGTTGCGCGCCAGTTTGGTAGCCGCATAATCATCTATCTGCTCGGGCTGCACAAACACCCGTACCTCGCGCCCGGCCTGAATAGCATAACACTTTTCCACCCCTTCAAAACTAGTAGCGACCGCTTCCAGCTCTTCTAGGCGCTGTAAATAATTTTCAAAGGTATCTTTACGCGCGCCCGGACGAGCTCCAGAAATAGCGTCGGCCACTTTGCAAATAATTCCTTCGAGCGTCTTAGGGTTGTCTTCATGATGAGCAACCGAAATATATGCCACTTCCTCCGGCAAGCCAAATTTCTTCATAATGTCATAGCCTATTTCCGGATGCGAACCTTGGATTTCGTGGTCAACTGATTTGCCAATATCATGCAACAAGCCGCCTTTGGTAGCCACGGCCACGTTGGCGCCCAGTTCTTGGGCTAACATTTTGCAAAGCCAGGCCACCTCTTTAGAGTGCTGCAGTACATTTTGGCCATAGCTGGTTCTAAATTTTAACCGTCCTAAAAGCTGAATTAATTTAGGATCAAGCCCGGCTACCCCGACTTCGTAAGCCGCCTCTTCGCCAGCGCGTTTAATATCTTGGCTAATTTCCTTTTTAGCCTTATCAATCGCTTCTTCAATTCTACCGGGGTGAATGCGACCATCGGCAATTAGTTGGTCTAAGGCTTTTTTAGCAATATGCCGGCGAATGGGGTTAAAACCAGACACCACTATGGCACTTGGCGTTTCATCGACAATTACTTCCACGCCTGTTAACTGCTCAATGGTTTTTATATTACGCCCTTCTTTGCCAATAATTCGTCCTTTCATTTCATCATTAGGTAACGTTACCACTGTGGTGGTAGTTTCCACTGACTGGGCCGAAGCCAACCTTTCCATAGCGGTGGCAATTAAAGTGCGGGCACGGCGCTCGACCTCTTCGGTGGAGCTCATTTCCAGTTTACGAATTCTCACTTCCAACTCGTTTTGAATTCTGGTTTCCACGTTATCAAACAAAGCTTTTTCAGCCTCGGCCTGTGTTAGGCCGGCTATTTTTTGCAGCTTGGCCATTTGCTCCTCCCGAATCTTTAGCACTTCTTCGCGGGCCTGCTCAAACTTTTGCTTACCCTCTTCGGCTTTTTGCTTTTGCTCTTCTAACTCCAATAATCTTTTATCAAAAGTCTCTTCGCGCTGCTCTAACTTTTGCTGTAAAGCAGTTAATTCCTGCCGATGGATCTTTTCCTCGTTTTTGGCTTCCTCAATAATCTTTAAGGCTTTATCCTTAGCTAGTAAAACTAATTCTTTTTCTTTATTCTTGGCTTCAATCAAAATGGCTTCGGATTTAGCCTCAATAGTTCCCTTAACTTTTGAAGCTAGAGTTTTTCGTAATACCCAACCGCCGGCTAACCCTACTACCAAGCCAATTGATAGCCACATCGCTATAACTTGTGCTGGCATAATAAAAATTCCTTTCCTTTAAAATAGGAGGTGATTATAGCGTTTATTTAATTCTTTACTCTAAATACTGCGGGAAGTTATGACAATAGCCAAGACGGGCTTCTAAAATTAGCCCCGATTAATTACATTTGTATATTTTTCTCTAACCACAGTCTTGTCTTGTAATTTAAGTATTTAATAAGCAGAGAATCCAACCGCTAAAACCACTCAATCTAAAAAATGTTAAATGATTACTTTTCAAGGGTACAATAAAATCGGACTTTGCGCAAGTCCTAGCAAATAAAGGGGATTTTGAATAAAAAAATGCCTTGGCTGGTGGTTCCCAGCCAAGGCTTTGAGCGATGAAAGGCGAAATTGTTAATATATCATATTCGGACGGCCGTCCGAATATGATATAAAGGAGCTGTTGGAGTTTTATTATTAGGGCAGCTGCGCGGTGGTGATGAGTTTCCAGTTGTGATCATTGACTTTCGGCTTAATCACACCCGAACCCTTCTCGCACAGCGGGCACTTCTCCCCCTCCCAGTCCTGGATGCGATTGTTGACGAGGGCCAGAACCGTGAACGGTCCTACGCCGTCTACGTCAACCGACTCCAGCCCACCACGGTTAATGATAACCGGATCATAAGGAACCAGCTCAACTGACGGCTGCTGGTTTTTGACCTCCTTCGCCGCCTCGATGAATCCTGTTCCACGGGTACAGAA
The DNA here is from genome assembly GCA_003512705.1 of Patescibacteria group bacterium. GTDB lineage: Bacteria > Patescibacteriota > Patescibacteriia > Veblenbacterales > UBA10138 > UBA10001. The sequence goes on along the minus strand of DOPF01000054.1, from coordinate 497 downwards.
ATCCTCAATCAGCAAAACCGTGGCACCGCTGGGAACTACTGAGTCCATCACGATGCGTTTACCATCCTTTTTCATCTTCGCCTCCTGGGAGCCGAATATCTCGGCGACCAAGGTACCAAGCTTGGTGGCACCGTCGGGAATGCCAACCACGTAATCGGGCCGGGCTACTCCCGCCTTTTTCAGACGATCAACCATCATCAGCGCAATGGCCCGCCTCATCCTTTCCGGTTCGAGAAGAATTCTTGAGACAAAGAAGCCGTCGCTGTGTAAGCCTGACTTTAAAAGCGCATGCAGACCCAGCCGACCGTCTTTCGCCGCGTCATAATCATACCTCCAGAAAGCGTGCAGGAGGGTCGCAATATCTATCAGCTCCCCAGCATCCAGGCGTAAACGTACATCATCAGCGGTAAGAGCCAAGATGTCTTCTTTTAACATGTTCATACTATTACTCCTTTTCTGAATTTGTTGATAAGATCGTGAAGTTTCAGCGTTTCGCG
>DOPF01000066.1:3595-9229 GCA_003512705.1 Patescibacteria group bacterium | reverse complement strand
TCTATGATATTTTCTAACAATCAATTATTTATTATTAAGTTTTCAACAGTAGTTCGCTCATTTTTTTTGCGAACGAAGTTGATATACGGGGTATGTCGCGATTAGGAAAATTACCAATTATTATCCCCCCGGGCGTTACCGTTACAGTGGCGCAAACTTTGGTAACCATCAAAGGCCCCAAAGGGGAACTTAAAGAAAATTTACCCAGGCAGGTGCAGATAGATGCCACAAGTGAGCGGGTAGTAGTCAAACTCAAACATCCTGATCATAATGAGGATAGGTCATTCTGGGGTTTAGCCAGGCAGCTGATAGCGAATGCGGTAATTGGTGTAAGTGAAGGTTTTAAAAAACAGTTAGAAATTAACGGTGTCGGTTTTCGCGCCGCGACCGAAGGTAAAAATTTAGTTTTAAATGTTGGATTTTCCCATCCCGTAAACTTTCCACTACCCGACGGAATAACCGCTAAAGTGGAAAAAAATGTTATAACTATTGAGGGGGCCAGCAAGCAACAGGTGGGGGAAATTGCGGCGCAAGTTAGAAACGTTCGCCCACCCGAACCTTATAAGGGCAAGGGTATAAAATATATGAATGAAATTATAATTCGTAAGGCGGGTAAATTAGCCAAAGCCGCTGCCGGGCCAGCTAAATAAAAAACTATCAGGTTCACAGTACACAGTTTACAGTTCACAGTTTATGGTCGCTATTAACATACTGTTAACTGTCAACTAATAACTATTTGCTAAATCTATGAAGTCAACTAATCAGCAAAAAAGGTTAAAGCGACATAATCGCATCCGGGTTAAAGTTCGTGGTACCGCCACTCGGCCGCGCTTGTGCTTGCATCGCGGCACCCGCAGTTTAATAGCTCAGCTAATTAACGACGATCTCGGAAAAACTTTAGTTTATTTAACCGACCACGCCAAGCAGTCAAAATCAGCCGGCCCACCTATGGCCCGAGCGGCCGCCTTAGGCAAGGGTATGGGCGAGGCAGCCAAGGCGCAGGGCATTAGTGCCGTGGTGTTTGATCGCAGCGGTTGGCGGTATCATGGCCGAGTAAAAACCTTCGCCGACGCAGTTCGAGCGGCGGGAATTAAGTTTTAAATTTTATGAGCCCAGAAGTATCATTTAGAAGATCTAAAAGATTTGATCGCCGGCCCGACGATGGCTTGGATCAAAAAGTTATAGACATTAGCCGCGTGACGCGGGTTATGGCGGGGGGAAAGCGTATGCGTTTTAGGGCGCTGGTAGTAGTTGGTGATCACCAAGGTAAGGTGGGCGCGGGCTTGGCGAAGGGCGCGGACGTGTCAATGGCTGTTAATAAAGCAACTACCAAAGCCAAAAAACATATGATCCGAGTGCCGGTAGCTAAGGACACCATTCCGCACCAAATTATTGCTAAATTTGGCAGTTCCCGGGTACTACTTAAACCAGCTCCTTTAGGTACTGGTATTATAGCCGGTGGGCCAATTCGGGTAGTCTTGGGGGTGGCGGGCATTCCTAATGTGGTTTCTAAAATGTTGGGATCCCCTAACAAGATTAATAATGTTCGCGCGGTGTTAAAAGCTTTGCAGAGCTTTAAGGTAAAAATTTAAGATTATGACATTAGATTTACACAACCTACACAGTTCATCGGGATCGCGCCATAAGACTAAACGCCGAGGGCGCGGCAATGCTTCGGGCGCTGGTACCTATTCGGGCAAGGGACAGAAGGGACAGCGGGCCCGGTCGGGTGGTCGTAAACGCATTATTCAGCGGGGTGTCAAGCATTTTATAATACGGATGCCTAAAGTTCGTGGTTTTTATAGGTCACCTTCGGGTCAGGCGGTAGTGAATTTAAATCAGTTACAGAATTTGCCGGCCCAAACTGAAGTTTCGGCCAAGTCACTTAAAGAGTCAGGACTTATAAAATCTGATACTGTTAAAGTAATCGGCGGTATAAAGCTTACCCAGCCGTTACAATTAAAGGTTCAGGCTATTTCTGCCGGCGCTCGTCAGGCGGTGGAAGCCGCCGGGGGCAAGGTGGAAATAGTAATAAATGCAAAATTAAAAAAACGAAGTGAAAAATAACGTCATTTTAATTTTTACATTTTAAGTTTTGATTTTTTATTATGTGGTCAAAGCTAGAACAAATTTGGAAAACTCCTGATCTTAGAAATAAGATACTGTTTGTCCTGTTGATGTTGGTAATATTTAGGCTAGCTGCCCATATTCCGATTCCGGGAGTGGATCCGGTGACGTTAAGGAATTTTTTTGCGTCTAATCAAATTTTAGGTTTATTAAATATTTTTTCCGGCGGCGGTTTAGAAAATTTTTCCATAGTATTAGCCGGGGTAGCGCCTTATATTACGGCGTCTATTATTATGCAGTTATTGACCATGATAGTGCCCAGGTTAGAAGAGATGCAAAAAGAGGGTGAGGCCGGACAGCATAAAATAAATCAATATACCAGATTATTAACCGTGCCGCTGGCCATGCTGCAGGCTTATGGTTTTATCGCCCTTTTGCGCGGTCAAGGCGGCGCCAAAATTTTAGGTGATTTGGGCGCTTGGGAATTGGGTACCAGTGTGGTGATGGTGGCGGCGGGTACCGTCTTTTTAATGTGGCTGGGGGAATTAATTTCCGAACGCAAAATCGGTAATGGCATTAGCTTATTAATTTTTGCTGGAATCGTGGCGGGCTTGCCGCAGACGGTGCAACAAACTATTGCAACTTTTGATCCTACTCAAACTTTTACCATCCTGGGTTTTTTGGTGATAGCCATAATTACGGTAGTGGGAGTAGTGGTGGTTACCGAGGCGCAGCGTAATGTGCCCATAACTTATGCGCGGATGGTGCGGGGAAACCGGATGTATGGCGGGGCCAATACTTTTTTACCCTTGCGTCTTTTGCAAGCCGGTGTTATACCGATAATCTTTGCGATTTCTTTAGTGTTGTTTCCACCCATGATTGCTCAATTTTTTATTCAATCCGATGCGGTTTGGCTGGTGCGAGCGGCGGAAATTACCATTAATTTATTTCAAAATCAAATTTTCTACGGCATTTTGTATTTTGTACTGGTGTTTGCTTTTACCTACTTTTACACGGCGGTTATTTTCCACCCCACACAAATTGCGGAAAATTTACAAAAGCAAGGCGGCTTTATTCCCGGTATTAGACCAGGTAACCAAACGGCTGAATATTTGGGCAACACTATGAACCGAATAATTTTAGCGGGCGCTTTATTTTTAGGTTTAATTGCCATACTGCCTATATTAATGCAGCCTTTTACCGGGTCGCAAACTTTGGTTGTGGGCGGTACGTCGCTTTTGATTGTGGTGGCGGTAGTTATTGAAACCGTCAATCAAATCAACGCGCAATTGGTAATGCGCGACTACGACGAGCTGTAAACATTCAGCTGGAATAAAATAAGGAAAAAAAGAACTTTAGAAAAGGTGAACCATGAAAGCGATGGCGGCTATATTAATGGTGGCCAGTTTATTTTTTGGCTGCGCGATATTTGAGCAGTCTCGTAGTGTACAACGTGAACCATTTGTTTTTTTAAGCGCCCAAGTTGATTGCCAAGAGTTGGAGAAATTTACAGATTCCGCCGCTCTTTCCTGGCGAGATACTGCGGCACTTAAAGGGTTGACAAAGAAAGTCGGGGCCGATTCGGCATCTTTAAGCGAGTCCCATCTATATGTCTCGTGGGTGTACTTTAATGCGGCGCAGGGGCAGCTTTGTCGCCAGGAAGACTGGTACCAACGCTGTAGTGAGGGTGTGTTTAGTCTTAGGGTTATTAACACTTGGCTGCTTAATCAGGCGAGCGGTCAACGATTAAAACTAATTTCAAACTGATCCAATACTAACTCAAGTTGTCTATCCATGGGTGGACAACTTTTTTATATGATTTATTAAGTGTGATAGAATTAGGTTAGTTATATGACCATAGGCGGCAAGCAATTTATTTTCCTAGGCCCGCAGGGTTCGGGTAAAGGGACACAGGCCAAGATTTTCGCGCAAAAATTGGGCGTGCCGCATATTTCTACCGGCGATATTTTTAGGGACAATATTGGCCGCCAAACCGAGTTGGGCCAAAAAATTGACGGCATACTAAAGTCGGGGCAGTTGGTTCCCGATGATATTACCAATCAGCTAATTAAAGCTCGCTTATCGCAAAGCGATGCTGCCACGGGTTTTATTCTGGACGGTTATCCGCGAAATTTAGCGCAAGCAGATTTTTTGTTTAATTTAAAACCCGAGGCCATAGCGGTGTGTATAGATTTAACCGACGAGGAAACGGTTAAAAGAATATCGGGACGGCGAATGTCCCTAGCTACCGGTGCCATTTATCATTTAGATTTTAATCCACCGCCGGCCAACCTGCCGCCCGATGATTTAATTCAGCGGCCCGATGATACTGAAGTAGCGGTGCGCCAGCGGCTTAATATTTATCATTTAGAAACCGAGCCGCTACTTGAGTTTTACCGATCTAAACAAAAGCTTATAACTGTTGACGGCAGTCCACCCATCGAAGCAGTCACGGATGAATTAATAAAAGTATTGTTGCCATGAACTACCAAAAAAGTGAAGCTGAAATTCAGCTAATGCGCCAAGGCGGACAAATATTAGCTGAAGTATTGCAAGCGGTAAGCCAAGCCGTACGGCCAGGGATAAGCACCTCACAACTCGATATGTTGGCCCGTCAGGGGTTAAAGGCCAGGGGGGCCAGTCCCTCGTTTTTAGGTTATCGCACCGGCAATATTTCCTTTCCAGCAAGTTTGTGTACGTCGGTGGATGAAGGTGTGGTTCATGGCGTGCCGGCGCCGGATTTTATACTTAAAGACGGACAAATTATTGGTTTAGATTTAGGCGCTTGGTACCAAGGGTTATGTACCGATATGGCCATCACGGTGCCGGTGGGAAAAATTAATACTCGGGCGGCCAAATTAATCAAAGTAACCAAAACGGCTTTGACCGAGGGAATAAAAAAAGTAAAAGATGGCGCGCGGGTGGGCGACATAGGCGAGGCGGTTCAGGCCTATGTGGCCGCCGCTGGTTTTTCGGTAGTTAGAGATTTAGTTGGACACGGGGTTGGCCGAGCGGTGCATGAAGAGCCGAGAGTGCCAAATTTTGGTCACGCCGGCACCGGGCCACTACTTAGAGAAGGTATGACCGTAGCGATAGAACCAATGGTAAATGTTGGTAAACCTGATATAAAAGTATTAACCGATGGTTGGACTGTGGTAACAGCTGACGGATCTTTATCGGCGCATTTTGAACACACAGTTTTAGTTACCAAGCATGGCAGTGAAATTTTAACCAAGGTATGAAAGTTTTAGCACTAGATATAGGTGATAAATGGACCGGGGTGGCCGTGGGTGATACCAATTATAAACTAGCCTTGCCGCATAGTGTTATTAAAGCCGAATCAGTCGACGACCTTTTAGAACAAGTCGCGTCTTTAGTTAAAACTGAGCAAGCTGAATTAGTAGTGGTGGGAATTCCGATAGCTTTATCAGGAGAGGCATCAAAACAAACTGTTAAAACTAATCAAGTAGTGGGTTTATTGTCAAAAAAAATAAAAATCAAAGTAGTTACGTTTGACGAGCGTTTAACCACCCGACGGGCATCAGCGCCCGCGGCTCTGCCGACTCG
>DOPF01000066.1:0-3493 GCA_003512705.1 Patescibacteria group bacterium | reverse complement strand
GGGTATGTATTGGTGGGTTTTTTTTTCAGCGTTAATCATTGGCTTGGCCGCTACTTATTTAGCGCGGCGGTGGGCCATAAAGCGGCAATTGCTAGATTGGCCGGGGGCGCGCAAATTACAAACCAGCCCCGTGCCTTTGGGGGGCGGCTGGGCAATTTTTTTAGCATTTACACTGGTAATTTGGTGTCTGGCTTTATGGTCTAGTGAGTTAATTGGTAAAGACATATCACTTAAGCAACTGGTGGCCATTACTTTAGCCGGCGGTTTGATTATGATTGGTGGTTACCTGGACGATAAAAATAAACTATCGCCGGTGCGGCAATTAGTTTGGCCGATACTAGCGGTGTTAGTGGTTATTATCGGCGGCATTGGCGTTAAATTTGTTACTAATCCTTTAAGCGGCGGGTTACTGCATCTTGATGCTACTAAAATAGAAATATTGCGTTGGGGAGGTTTGCCTTACTACTTTACACTGTGGGCCGATTTGTTTACCTTCGCTTGGCTAATTGGAATGATGTACACTACTAAACTGTTAGACGGGTTAGACGGCTTGGTGCCCGGCATTGGCGCCATTGGCGGTTTGATAATTTTTGGTCTGACGCAAACTAATATGTGGTACCAACCGTCAGTAGGATTATTGGCGGTGGTTTTAGTAGGCGCGTGTTTGGGTTTTTTAATTTGGAATTGGCATCCGGCCAAGATTTTTTTAGGCGAGGGCGGCAGTTTGTATATTGGTTTTATGCTGGGGGTACTGGCGATAATCTCGGGTGGGAAAATAGCCACCGCTTTGTTGGTTATGGGTATTCCAATTTTGGACGTGGTCTGGGTAATTTTGCGCCGGTTATTTTGGGATAAGAAAAAGATTACGGAAGCTGATACTAAACACCTGCATTTTCGGTTGCTTGATGTTGGTTTGTCGCATCGCCAAGCGGTTTTATTTTTGTATTTTTTAACGGCCGTGTTCGGCGTGACCTCACTTGGTTTACAAACTCAAGGCAAGCTTTTAGCCATGGGAATTTTAGCCTTAGTGATGATTGTGTTAGCCGCCTCGCTGGTGTTGGTTTATAAAAATAAAATAAAAAAAGGGTTTCCGAATTAAACCTCGGAAACCCTCCGCATCTTGCCCCAGGTTTTGGGTTTTAGCCGGCGGAAATACCCACCTGCATGCCCTGGGATTCACGCCGCGATTCCCACATGGCCGTTTCGATGGCCGCCTCGGCCTTGTCGCTGTTGTCGATCATTCTGGCCTGGGCCTGGATCTCTTCGATCTCGGGTATGGGCGCCCTTCTTATGACCGCGTCCTTGAGGGCCTGTATCTTGTCATCGAACAGATGTTTTTTGACGTTCGCGGCAACGTGCATGCCCGGTATCTGTTCGGCCACACTCGGTTTATGATGACCGATGGCGGTGCGACTCCTTTCGTTGAAAGGAATATCGTTTACTGGATCTAATTTTTTCACAGCGACTCTCCTGTTTATTTATGGTTGGTGAAATGTGAGTTAGGTTTATTTTTGCTTTACCACTAACCATAATGTAAAATGAATATAATGTCAAGGGTTAATGTTTACCCCCCTACGCCAAATGCCGCTGCCCAGAGGGCGCGAACCGATACGAAGAGGGCACCCATCCGAAGCTCAAGCGGAGCGAAGGAGGGTATGGCTATGGACGGGTTTCGCTCAGCGGTGCTCTATTGGTGGGTAATGTTGGGCTGGGGATTGATAATTATCTCCTTATTAGTAATATTAATTTTTGAATTTATGGGTGAAACTAGCCATACTGACTACCGACAATTACACATCGGCACAACACAAATTAGCGTTGAAATCGCCGATGATTCCGGCGAGCAATACCAGGGCTTATCCGGGCGGTCGGCCTTGGCCAACGACACTGGTATGCTGTTTATTTATAAACAAAAAGCCAACAGTAATTTTTGGATGAAAGATATGAAATTTGCTTTGGATTTTGTTTGGATTGCTGATAACGAAGTAATTCAGATTGATGCCAATATTCAGCCGCCAGCAACACCCCAAGCGGAGCCAGTAATAATCTACCCCCGCGCGCGTTATAATATGGTGCTGGAGGTACCAGCGGGATGGGTAAATAGTAACAATATTAAGGTGGGTGATCAGGTGGAATTAAAGTAATTTTAAGCCACTAACAATGTAGCCCGCCTGCCATGGCCTGTTATAAATCATTGCCAAGTAGTATGGGTTAAGATTTTACTAATTTACCGCGTAGCTAAATCGTGACAGGCTTATGGCGGGCAGGCCTTGACAATTTTATTTGCCTAGTATATCATTACTCTACTTAAAGAGGTAATTTAATAGACCCTATTTTTAGTATGAAAATTGCAGTAATTGAAGCTGGTGGAAAACAGTATTTGGTGAAAGAAGACCAGACTTTAAGAATCGAAAAATTAGTTAAGGGGGCAAATGTTCCCGCCATAAAGTCGGTGTTGTTAGTAGCGGATAATGATAAAGTAAACATTGGCACTCCTGATTTGTCGCTAAATGTCGTAACCGCCGAGCGCCTAGGTGATGGTAGGGCCAAAAAAGTTATAGTAGAAAAGTTTAAATCCAAGGTTCGTTATCATAAAAAGCAGGGTCACCGACAGTCATTTTCAACTTTGAAAATTAATAAAATCTCGGTTTAGAGACATTAATAATTAATCATAAGCTATATGATGTGTAATAAATGTCATAATGCCAATTGTGCTTGTGATGTCAATAACGAGTGTAATTGCGGNNGCTGCTTAAGTAAGTGTTCAAAACAGTCCCGATTAAATATCGGGGCTGTTTTATTTTATGTAACTGTCAGATTAAACTTCTCGCCGTTCGTTAATAGCGCTTTCTAGTGTTACTTCGTCAGCATATTCAAGATCAGCCCCTACTGGCAAGCCGCGTGCGAGCTTGGTAACTTTTATGTTTAAGGGTTTTATTAATTTAGCTAAATAAAGCGCGGTAGTTTCACCGTCTAAATCTGGATTTAAGGCTAAAACTACTTCCTTGACGCCGTTTTTTTGCAAACGCGCCACCAATTCTTTTACCTTTAGCTTTTCCGGAGTCACCCCTTCTAAGGCGCTTAAAGTGCCGTGCAACACGTGGTACTTGCCGGCAAAGGCGTGGGTCTTTTCAATTATGGGAATATTATGACTTTCAGCTACCACGCATAAAATAGACGCATCTCGACGTTTGTCTTTGCAGATTAGACAGGGGGACTCTTCGGCAAACCTTTGGCATTCAACGCAGGTGATGACTACCTTTTTGGCTTGTCGTAAACTATCCACTAAATTTTCTATAATCTCCGCCGGTTGTTTAAGAAAATAATAAGCCANNAATCCAAATGCCAAAAAATAAATTAGGTCATTGTTATTATAAGGCCCTGGCGGTGAGTTGACAAACTGATAGTTTAGTAATTGAGCCCCACCTTTATAGAGAATATATTAGTCCGATCGTTTTATCGTTTCGGCCAAAACTTTGATACTGGGAAGTAT
>DOPF01000071.1 GCA_003512705.1 Patescibacteria group bacterium | reverse complement strand
CTCATTGCCCTGGGTATCCATTATGCCAAGGTTAGGAAATTGCTCGGCGGCAAGCTTGTTGCCAAATTGATCAACCGTTAGGCCGCTGGCTTTGTTATAACCAAAATATTCCGGATTGGCCTCATACTGCTTCATAAACGTACTCCAATAACTGCCACCTTTACCCACGGTGATATTTTCTGGTGTCCAGTGTATGGGCGTTCTTTCCACCGGTAAATCAGATTCGCTCGCCGGAATTGTTTGTCCTGGTATGGGGGCACCTTCATGCACCTTACTAATGTATAGTCCAGTTTGAGGATCACGGTCTTTAACAAAAAAACCTGGCCGTGGCTTTTCACCCGTTATGCCCTCACCGGGTACTGGCCTGCCAACCTGGGCAGCAGCAACCTTTTCTTGCGCGGCTTGGCTTAACTTGTCGGCCTCTTGCGCCGCCTGTATTTTGTCTAAACGAATTAAGCCAGTTACTAATGTAGCGGCGGAGGTGATGGCGCCGGCGCCTATNNGCCGCGAACGGCCGCCCAGGCGTCAGCTCTAATGTCGTCCTGGTGCCTTCGTTCTAATAATTCAATGGCTTTACCAGTTAACACTTGGGTGGATTGTTTTACATCTTTCTTTAATCCGAGTTTTTTACCCAAAAAGCCAAAGGTTTCTACCATTCGGTTATAAGTTATAGCTTTCTGACCTTCGGTTACCCCTTTGCTTTCACCAATATTTCTAATACGGGCTAATTCTTTTATCACTTCATCGGGCGATAAATTATTAATCTGCTCCTGAATGTGCCTAATCATTTCTGACTCGGTGGCTTTGGTTTGGCGTGCTTCTTTAGCTATGGCACCGACTTTACCTTTTTCCTGATGACTTGCTACCATGGATTCGGTGGCTACACCCGCGCCCGCGCCGGCGACAGCTGTTTTGGCGTACAAAAAGCCGTGCGCCGCCGGGCCTAAGCCAAGAGCTGCTGAAGTTATCGCCGCGCCAGTTAAACCTAAACTTACGCCTATTCGCAACTTTGGATTAATTCGATTATAACTTTCCTTAANNGTTAACATCGTCTGGCCGTTTACCTTGAAATTCACCCGCCGCGGTCAACTCATCTATTTTAATTTTAAGCTTGCGACTAACAACTTCATTTTTTAAGGTCTCATAACTTTTGCCTAAACGTCTGATGGCGTCGTCTGACAAACTTTCCTGGCGTTTAAAAACTGCCCGTTTAACTCCTTTAGCGCTGAAATAATCATGGCGCAGTTTATCTAAATCTTGTTCTTGCTCTAAAAGTGTTTTGGCTTCAGTAACAACCGGTTCGGATTCTGGCATAACAATGGGTTGTACTTCTTGCGTATCTGGCAGTACCGGCTCTGCTTGAGGAACCTCGGGGGCAGCGGCTAGAATTTCTGGGGTACTTAGTAGCGCTTCTGGCGCTACAGCAGTAGATGATGCCTCGGTTTCCATAGCCAAAGCCTCGTCTAGAGCTGCTTGCAACTCTTGCTGGTCGGGTGTTGGAGCACCTTCTACTTTAGGTTCTGGTCGTAGCTCGCCCTCAGGCATAAAAATTATTTAATAAAATCAGATAGTAAATTAGTGGTTTCCTGCTTGTATTTTGCCACCTCATCCGCCACCACATCGGGCAAGTTAGGAATGTTTTTATTTATAAAATCGCTTATCGCCTGGTCGTTACCGGCGTCAAGTAGCGGCGTCAGTTGATCGTGTTGCGCTGGTGTTAACTCTAACCATAACCGATTCATCACCCGCTCATTAATAATATCGCTCATCTCTTTGATAATTGCTTGCTGTTTATCGTGCGGCAGAGTATCTAGCTTTAAAGTTTTTAAAATGTTTTCTTGGACGACATTGGCCATAATGTTATAAATTAATAATTACTTTTTGCTTTCTGCCTTTTTATCATATAATTGTTTTCGGCGTAACTCCAGCGTGGCTTCTACTGCTTTATCAAGCCACTCTTGGCGCTGCTCTGGAGTAAGCCCCTGTAATCGGTCGTGAATTTTAGGATCAGATATTTTTCGCCACCAGACTTGCTGAACATTAATTCTAAGCGCTTCTACCTGTTTTTCAATTTCCTCATCACGTTCCAGATTTACCGGCGCAGTCTCAATGGTTACTGTCGGCTCTACTTTTATTTCCGGTTCCCGAACCACCCCCAAAGCTTTTAGCACCTCATCGCTTTTTATTACTGATCCTTGGCTGCCACGCGCCTTAAAATACATATTATAAGCCCACTGACCGCCGGGTAAATTTAATTTATTTGCCTTAGCAGGATCAAGCGGCTTAAATGATCTAAATAAATAACTATTATTTTCTTTATCAATTTGCAAATACCCATCATAGCTACCCCAAGCTTTTACCGCCATGGCCCCACCCGGAAACTGCTCATCTTTACTGGTGGCAATATTGATAAATAGCTTTCCCCACTCATTTGACTCTGCAATATGCCCTTCCTGCTGCAAGCTTGCCTCGTCTTTGGCCAATATTTTCTCGGCTTCGGCTACCAGATTAAGCTGTTCCTCCATACAATCCCTGGTAGCTTTCTTCTTAACTTTTCTAACCAAATCATATTTTTCCGCCTCGGCCGGGGTTATTTCCCTATCTAATAATTCCTCCAATTTTCCTTCGTTGGTAGTTGCCGTTAGCCTAGACCAATGCTCTCTAATATAGGCACAGAGGGTGCCGTAACTTAAAAACCGGCTCATACCGCGTAAGGTTTGCGGGCTATCTTGTAACTGATCGCGAGTGGTTACTATGTCATTGTAAACAGTTTTATGGGCAATATTGCCAGCTGCCCAGTAAGCCTCGTCGTCTTTATTCAATACCTTACCAGCCGTGAGTAAGCGATACATAATTTCGGCAGCCGTAGCTCGATCACTTGATTCTAATCCTTTATCAAACCCAGCAAATTGTTGTGAATCAAGCACATTGGCCCAGCCCGGCTCTGAAATCGCCGATCCAGATTCCTTGGCCTGCGCGGCTTTGGTAAATGAATGTTTATTAACATAGCGATCAAGCCCCGCTTGTTTAATAAAACCTAAAAGTACCTTAGCTTCAACATCACCAAGTTGTTTTTCCTCTATTTCTAAATGCCTGCCGGAATTATCAAACAACCATTTTTTCTGATCCATAAAATGCCGCCATAAACTTTCGGCGGCCTGCGCAAATTTTTTGTCCGCCTCATCTCGTCTGGCACCACGCAAATCACCGTAGACCTCCCCGGGCTTTAATCCCAATTTATCAACCAACCACTCCTGGGCTGACTTTTCTTCGGGTGATAATTCCGATTCGATACTTTCAACCTTTACCTCGGTTGGCGCTTTTTCCTCGGGAGTCAACTCCATTTCCAGGCTTTTGAATTTTTCCTCAACCGCTTGTTTTTCTACCGGCGCCATTGACTTGGACGTATCTGCTGGCGCTTTCTCTTTAAAAACCGGCTTGGCGCGGAGACCGGCTGGGCCAAACCTTATCGACACGACTTGTTTAGTATCTAAATGAGCCGGATTGGTAGAATCAAATATTTTTTTAGTCTTCCGCGCTTTTGGCTCCTCTTTGGGGACACTAGACTCTAGCTCTTCAACCAGCTCGCCTTGGCCCAACTCTTGCGCCGCGGCCGCGCCCATGGCTTCCGGTATTTCTGCCTCCTCGTGTACCGACGAAGCCATAACCCCCTGCTCACTTGCCACTCTTAGCATTTTATTAATAAAATATTCACCCACGTCCGGTGGGCAATCCTCTGGTAAAATAAATTCCTCACCCAACTTGGCTTGCTGGTGTTGTTCAAATAACCCTTCTAATTTTACATACCACGGGTCGTGCTCTAACCTGTAGGCTTCGCGCGCCTGTTGNNAGATTCTCGAGCCATAATTAACACACCATCTTAAATGAATAAGCTGGGTTTGTCAATATATAATTACCACAGGCGGTAGTGGGTGACTTTTTTATCTTTGGTAGATAAAAAGAAAGATAACCCCTTAAGCAGGCTAGCCACTGGCTGACTCGGCTTTCTTTTGATATTGCGCCACGACTTGCCATAAGTATGGTGTTTGGTGCTTTTGGGGTTAACACTAAAATTCGCTATCATGATTTTGTTTTGTTTTTAATTTTATATTTAAATTATAGCTTAAAAAAGCAAAAAAATCAAGTTTTACTCGACCAACCTCTTATACCCTTGAACGAAAAAATACTCCATGCTACGATACATTCGCTTTATCTGAATATGGCATACGGGCCCGTGGTGTAGCCTGGTTAACACGTCTCCCTGTCACGGAGAAGATCACCGGTTCGAATCCGGCCGGGCCCGCCAGCACTTTTTAACCACCCCATCGGGTGGTTTTTGGATATCGCGTAACCATTGACATTTTAGCGGCTTTGGGAGTAAGGTTATAGCAAACAACAAACATAGTTCACAAACGTATTCACAATATCCATAGGAGCGTAGTATGAAAAAGATATATACATTCACCATTTTGCTGGTAACAGCGGAAGAAGGTGGGTTTGTGGTTACTTGCCCAGGACTGCCCGGGGTTACAACTGAGGGCAACACTCTTGAGGAAGCAACAACCATGGCCAAGGACGCGGTGCGCTTGGTCCTTGAGAGCCGGCTGATTAATGCTGAACCAATCCCTCCGAATCCAAGTGCATTTAATATTCCTCATGAGGTGACAGTGATCATGCGAGACATTACCGTGACTGCCACTGTCGATGAGTGGACCTGCCACCAGTGCGGTTCTACTAACAAGCTCGGAGACCAGGTATGCACCAATTGCCAAGAGCCGCGCTCTAGTTATTATGACGACATTCTCAGGGGTGCGAGTTTATTCAGTCCAGGCCGCTTTGATCCTAGCCTGGAAATCCCTTAAAAGGACTATCGCGGTTTCCCTGACCTCGGCCCTAGCATAGCCAAGGAATAGCTGGTAAAAACTCGTACTGAACCCCGCGAGCTAAAATAAAGGGGTTCTTTTTTTATCTCTGTTTCGGCTTGATTGGGATGGGGTATCTAGGCAGAAGCCAGTTCTTTAGCCAAATCCTGTTCTATAATTATTTGAACATCGTTCCATAGGGCCCGTCAGTTTATAATATATTAAATATACAGGTGTATGTTTTTTTGATATACTTAACAGTAGTTATTTATGGACGATAAAAAAATAGAAAGTGCTAAATACCGCGTTCTGCTTTACACCTGCCCGGGTATTATGCCGTTTAGTTTTTGGCCGTACATCCTTGGTTTGTTTGTATTAAAAACAGTGCAGTCTCCCGCTGGGAAATAATGCACAAAAAGAATTCAGGACCTACGAACTGGGGATATCTTCATAAAAATGCATTACCCGTTGCTACGGGAATAAAAATATTACCTTATACTAAAAAGTATAATTGGGCCTGGGAACGCGGTTGGTAAAAATTATAAAAAATAGAGCATCCGGAAGAGGATGCTCTAGAAGCTACGGGTTTTGAAAATGTTTCACATGGGGGCGAGCTCGCCACAGACCACACACTTATGGGCAGTGGACGGATTCGATGATCCACAATCATCACACTCCCATTCAGACTTGCCCAGGGCCATAATGTCATTAACTTTCAAAAGAGCCAGACAAATCCCCACTTCATCGCCTTTTTTAGCCAGACCTACGGGCTGGTATTCACGCTCAATTCTTACCACCCTATCTGTCAGTAAACTGACACCAACCCTGACCGCGACCCCGTCGGCGTTG
>DOPF01000013.1 GCA_003512705.1 Patescibacteria group bacterium | reverse complement strand
TTAGATATAATGTTGGCCGCTGGCCTGGGCCTGGTGGCGGCCTGTTTGGTTGTGGGCAAGGAAACAATGGTATTTTTGGCAGGGTCCGAATTTACTATTGCCGGTGAGGTATTAAAAATAGTAGCCATAGCCACTGGTTTAATATTTTTTGGCAATCTGATTGGCTATTTTATTTTGGCTTTTGGGAAGCAACGGCAAATGATAAAGTATTACGCCGTAGCCGCCGTGGCATCATTAATCGGATACTTTATTTTTATACCCCAATACAGTTATTGGGCCGCAGCCTGGGTAACTGTAGCCATCGAAGGTTTTATGATGTTGGCCGCATTATGGATTTTACGCGCGCAGGTTTTGCCGAGCCTTAGACGTTGGCCGAACATTATTTTAGCGGCCATGGGTTTGGGAGCTTTTTTATGGCTGGTTCCAACTTGGCCGTTTTTACTAAAAGTATTCAGCGGAGTTATTATTTATCCAGCGCTACTTTATATATTTAAGGCTTTGCCCAGAAATATTTGGCAAGTGTTTAAAGCTCAATCATCGGTATGACTATAGAAGTTAATTTAATTTACTTATTATTACCTTTGGCGCTTTTAGGGTGGTTAGCTTGGAAGAAATTAACCCTCGCATTAGCATTACTATTTTTTTTAGCTCCTAGTTACTTAATAAAAAGTTCAATTGGTTTTGTACCCACGACTTTTTTGGAATTAAGTATTTACACAACGGCGGTAATAGCCCTGGTAAAATATTTTTGGGGTCAAGAACGGGAATTGGTGAATCCTTTTGCAGTTGCGCGACATTTTAATTGGATTATTTTAGTATGGCTTTTATCAGCGTCCTTGGCCATTATTGCCTCTAATGATTTGCGTATAAGTTTAGGGGTTTTTAAAGGTTGGTGGGTTGACCCGATAATTCTCTTTTATTTATTATTATCAGTTATCAAAACTTCGGCGGATTGGTTAAAAATTTTAAACGCGTGGTGGGCCAGCGCTAGTTTGCTGGCGGCATATGGTTTAATTGAATACGGTTTAGGCTTAGGGTTGCAAACCGATGGTTTATTAAATTCAATTTATTTACCGGCAAATTACCTGGCGATGTATTTAGTTCCGGCGATTTTTGTGGGCGCGGCATTAACATGGCAGTTATGGCCCTCGCGTTTAGCAAAAATAAATTTGTTTATTTTACTAATTGATTTATGGGCGCTATGGTTAACCAAATCCTACGGCGGGTTTTTGGGGTTAGTAGCGGGGGCTTTAATATTTTGTGTAACTTATTATATTAATGACAAACCAAAACTTAAAAAAGTACTGTTGGGTTGGCTGCTGTTAGTCGTTAGCTTAATGCTGGTAATATTACCACAGCCTAAGTTTCAAAAACTTTTGTCTCGTGACCCACGGTCATCCTTAACTACCCGGCAGGAGATATGGCAAACGTCGTGGCTACTTGTGAAAGAACGGCCCGTAACCGGTTGGGGGTTGGGGAATTTTCAGGCCAGTTATCGTTCTCATACCAAATATATAACCTTAACGCCTTTAGAATGGTTTGTGGTTAAAGCGCATAATTTATATTTGAATTTGTGGATAGAAGTTGGGTTACTTGGTTTGTTGGTTTTTATTTATTTAATAGTAAAATATTTGTGGTTATTAATTCCTGATTTAAAGTCCGGTATTTTTAGCCGGCGCCTGTGGGCCAGTGCGCTGATAGCAATTATAATTGCCACTTTAGCGCACGGATTAGTGGATACACCATATTTTAAAAATGACCTATCAGTTGTTTTCTTTTTAGTTATTGGCGTCGGATTATTACTGCGCCATTATTCTGATTGGAAAATGGATATTAAGATGGGTTGACCAAACACCTTTTGGCGATTATAATTGTTAAACTTGATTTAAGTTTAAAGGACAGCTCGCCCCGTATAGAGCGGAGGAGTGGCCGAGTGGTTGAAGGCGCAGGTCTCGAAAACCTGTGGAGGAGCAATCCTCTCGTGAGTTCGAATCTCACCTCCTCCGNNTACGGGGTCGAGAAAAACTAGTCCAAAGCAAAAAGCGCAGGATACCTCCCTCGGTCGTCCGAAGCTAAAAAGCGTAGGAGACCGCCTCCGCCATTCGACAAGCTCCCGGCGTAGCTTGAGCACGGTCGAATGCCCCGAGCTTGTCGAGTGGCAGTAGTAAGTTCAAACTTGTGGAGATCGTCTACGCCAATAATTTTATGAAGTATTATTTATCATCTTTCGAAATTGGGAAGGAAGGGAAAAAGCTAACCAGTCTCTGCCCGCATGGAAAAATCGGGTACATTCCAAATGCGCGAGATTTTATCAGTATTAATCTTGAGCGGCGCGAAAATAGAAACAAAAAAGACATGAGCTTATTAAACGATTTGGGCCTTATGGTTGCGCTGATAGATTTACGTGATTATTTTGGAAGACAGGATGCGTTAAGGAAAAAACTCAAAGAGCTCGGTGCCATTTTTATTAGTGGTGGAAATGTTTTTATATTGCGTCAAGCAATGAAATTGAGCGGTTTAGATATAATTTTAAAAGAATTGCAAAACGATGTTAATTTTCTTTATGCAGGTTATAGTGCGGGCGGATGTGTTCTTGCACAGAGTCTCAAAGGAATGGATATCGTTGATTCACTAGATACCCCGTATGATGAGCAGAAGGAAATTATATGGGAAGGTTTGGAGTTTGTAGATTTCCGTTTTATACCACACTGGCATTCCGATCATCCAGAATCAGAGGATATTGAGAAAGAAGTGGAATATTGCAAGCAGAATAATATTCCATATAGAACCCTTAAGGATGGTGAAGTCTTAATTATTGAATAGTACTAGTTAACTATTAAATAAAGAAAACTGCTATAATAAATTCAGCAACTAATTAATACTCTAGGCGGGCGGAATTTTTAAAATTCTCCTGCGCGGAGTGCGATACTGTTCGCCAATTCGCCCGAATTGGCGAAAGGTCATGTTTCGTGATAGGCTTTAAATATGAAACGATGGTCAATTATTTTTAAAACTTTGGGAAATATTAACCGCTTGAAGATTGTCGGCTTACTCTTTAATCGTAAAAAGCTAACCGTGGGGGAAATTGCCGACCACTTACGTATTTCCATAAAATCGGCGTCGAAAAATTTAGTATTACTTCATCAATTAGATGTTTTAGAAAGTCGTGGCATGAATGGCCATGTTTATTATGAGTTAAACCCTGACATGCCTAAGGACATCAAGCGCGCAATAAGCCTTATAATATAGTATTCGCCAATTCGCCCGAATTGGCGAATAGAAGAAAATTGAATCATAAATTTATGGCGGCATTTGTAGCCTGGTTTAAAAAAACATTTCCTAAAGATTCTTGGTCTAGAAAAGTGGTTGGGGTATTTTTTATTATTCTGGGGCTGGCTTCATTAGTTGGGGGTTTGCTCAAAGAAAGTTCCAACTTCGTCCAAAAAACACCGCCAGAAAGGATTTTGCAAGCGCTAATTGTCCGCCCCACCTCGCATGGCGGCTAATTTAAATGAAATTGTTGAGTTTTTGCAATTGGGCAACCCCCCGCTTCAAGGGGTTTTTTGTTATGACTTATTATGGTAAGATTTTTATGTAAATAAATTTACACTCATACTTATTAATTAATCCTACTATATATGCAAAATAATAAATTTTGGGGCCTGATTATATTAGTCTTAATAGTAATCGGCGCTATTTATATTTTTTCATCTGGCCGTACGGGCGGAGCTGATATTTTAAGTGAGACGGCCCGTGTTTATACATATACTTATGATGACGTAGCTACGGATTATGGTTTTATTGAAGTGAATTTTGAAAAGTCCCCCAGCGGCGTATGGTACGCCAATGGCTTGGTGGATGCCAATAACGACGGTGTGTTTGCCGATAGCGAATGGGTGGTTAAAAACAATCAGGCAGTGGTTCAGGCTGGCTACGCCAATCGGTTTAGTTTTGTGTTGGCCGATGAATTAAAAACTAACACCGCAGAAAATATTTCTATTCGCTTTTCTTTGACTGTCAGTAAAGTAACGGCACTGGCTGAAATTACGGAAAAAGACGCGCTGGTATTTAGTGCCACTCGCGAAACTGTACCAATGGTGGAACAATTTGGCTTAAACGTGCCGGGTGCGTCAGAAGATTTAAAGCGTGGCGTTAATGTAGTTTATGCTCAAGATTTTGATTCGGGAATTGAAGGCAATATTCCCGACCTTACTGGCGGGCCAATGGATTGTTTTGCCATAGCTACAGCTAACAATCTTATTAACATGGCGCAGCAAAATGGGCGTCGCGATGATTTGCCAGCCAATCCGCCAGATTTAATAAACGAACTAAAACAAGACATGCAGTTTAACGACGGTATTTTGAATCGTAATTTTATGCCGGGTAAGGCCGCTTTTGTGGCTAGATACAACTTGCCAATTGAAACCAGGGAAATTAGGCGGCCGACAGTTGATGATCTGGAAGAAGCGTTTTCCAGCGGTGATGCGGTAGAAATCAGCACGACTATGTTACGCAGCCGCAGTAATCGCGCCACCACCGGCCACGTACTTACTGGTACGGGTGCGTTTCGAGATGGCGACGACGGCGGCATTTCCGTGCACGATCCCGCCACACCTGAAGGCGCTGATATTTATGAATTGTCACAAACCGGCGGAGATAATCCATACTTAATGATTAATTACCCCATGTGGGATGGCATTGTGATTATTGACGCTATTTATATTCAGAATTGGAATCAACCCGCGACAACTGACACGGAAAAATCCTCGGGCGCGCAAGTAGAAGCCGAGCCCTCAACCACCACTGGCCAAAATATTTCTACTACACCCGAACCAGAATCAGTTTATAATCCTGATTACAATATTGAAGCCACGTTTGCGCATGTCAAACCAGGTGAGTACAGTGAAATTTATTCGGTAGTAACAGGGTTACAACCCGGGCAGGAAGTAGAAGTGTGGCTGTATGACCAAAGCAGTCAGGGTAAAAAGAAATATGGCGT
>DOPF01000070.1:9751-17190 GCA_003512705.1 Patescibacteria group bacterium | reverse complement strand
TTCCATCTCCCCCCAATTTTGGCCTTGCTTTACATCTACCACTATTGGCACCGAAACTTTTAGAGCGTTTTCCATTTCGTCTTTAACAAATTTCGCTACCCGAGATACATCGGCTTCGGGAACCTCAAAAACTAATTCATCATGAACTTGGAGTATCATTTTACTATCTTTAGACACCACCGGCAATTTTGCCGCTACCTTTATCATAGCTAGTTTCATTAAATCAGCGGCGGTGCCTTGAATAGGTAGGTTCACGGCCATGCGCTCGGCTTGGGCCCGTACTTGGGCTATGCCTGAATTTATTTCCGGTATTTTTCGCCGCCGTCCGAGTAAGGTAAACACTTCACCGGTTTTTTTAACCTGTTCCTTAATATCTTCTATCCAAGCGGCGAGTTGCGCAAATTCACTAAAATATTTATCAATAAAAAATTTAGCTTCGGCGCGGGATATACCGGTTCGTTCCGATAATCCCCAAGCGCCCATACCATATAAAACACCAAAATTAACTTCCTTAGCCCGGTAGCGTTGGTCCGAAGTAACCTCGGCCAATTTCACGCCAAAAACAAACGCCGCGGTGGCGCGATGAAAGTCTTCGCCTTTCTGAAAAATACTTTTCATTTTTTTATCTTGCGCAATATGGGCCGCTAAACGCAATTCAATTTGCGAATAATCAGCCGAAAGCAAGACGTGTCCCGGTTCAGCTATAAAAGCTTGGCGCAATTCTTTACCTAAATCGCCCTTTATAGGTATGTTTTGTAAATTGGGATCGCTTGATGATAGTCTCCCGGTGGCGGTGACGGTTTGGTTAAAGCTGGTGTGCACACGGCCGGTTTGCTTATTAATCAGTTCGGGCAAGGCGGCAATATAAGTTGATAACAGTTTGCTTAACTCCCGATGGTCAATAATTAAATCTATAATCGGGTGGGCGCCTTTCATTTTTTCCAGTTCCGATGCGGCCGTGGAAAAACCAGTTTTGGTTTTCTTTATGCCCTGCGGAGAAATTTTTAACTTATCAAACAAAATTTCCTTTAATTGCTTGGGCGAGGCGATGTTAAAGTCGTGGCCGGCTAGCTCGATGATTTTGGCTGATATTTCCTTTAACTCTTTATTTAAGCGTTTGCCCATAGCGCTTAAAAATTTATCGTCGATTTTTACGCCCCAACGTTCCATTTGCGCCAGCACGGAAATTAATGGTATTTCGATATCATTAAATAACTCTAATAATTTCTCTTTCTTTAGCTGCGGTTCGAGCTTATCTTTTAAACGTAAAGTAAAATCAGCATCTTCAGCCGAATACCAAGCTACCTTATCTAAAGGTACTTCGGCCAAGGTAATTTGTTTTTTGCCCCTCGGGCCAATTAAATCCTCTATTGGTTGCATTTGGTAGCTGAATTCTTTGAACGCCAACGAATTTAAATCCAAGTTTCTTTCTGATCCGGCATTAAGCAAATAAGCCGCCACCATGGTGTCAAAATTAACTCCGTTAAGCGTAATGCCAAAATGATTTAGAGCTTCCCAATCGTATTTAATGTTGTGACCAATCTTTTTAACTTCGGGGTCAGCTAATATTTTAATTAGCTCTTTAACAGCAATCGATTTCCCTTTTAATAATCCAGCCGAAACAAACCAACCCCCACCCTCTTTTACTGATAAGCTTAGACCAACTAATTCACTTTGCCAGGGGTTAGTAGATGTAGTTTCGGTATCAACAGCCACGGCTGCGGCTGGCTTAATTTTGTTTAATAATGATTTTAACTCGGCTTCAGAATCTACTAATTTATAATCCTGCTTACCTTTTAATTTTATAGCCTGTTTGGTGGCAACTTTTAAATCGGCGGCGATTTGGGGGATGCGCGGAAGCAGGGATCTAAACTCTAGCCGACTAAAAAGTTTAACCAAATTATCGCTATTTACATGGGTGACGGCGCAATCTTTTATATCAAAATTCAGTTTAACGTCGCGAACGATGGTGCATAGCATTTTAGAAAATTCCGCTTGTGGTTTTTGTTCCAGTAATAATTCCTTAATTCTGGGTTTGATATTGGCCGTTTTTTTGGAATTATTTTTTATCTCTTTATACAAATTTTCCAGACTGCCGAATTCTTGTATCAATTCCGCGGCAGTTTTTTCGCCAATACCTTTAACCCCGGGTATATTATCCGAGGGGTCGCCGCGCAGGGATTTAAAATCAATCATTTGGTTCGGAGTTAAGCCATATCTAGCCTTAACCGCGGCCGCGTCGTAAATCATTGATTCTGATAAGCCGTGTTTTAAAGTGTAGATTTTGGTTTGGTTATCAACTAATTGCAAGGTGTCCATATCACCGGTGACAACAATGTTTTCAATAGCATCGCCGGTTTCTTTAGTTAATGTTCCAATTACGTCGTCAGCCTCAAAACCCTTGGCTTCGTAAATTTTTAAAGGGAAAGCTTCCACCAGCTCTTTAACCAGCGGAATTTGGTCATAAAGTTCTTGCGGCTGTTTAACTCTTTGCGCCTTGTAGTCTTTAAATTCTTTGTGTCTGAAAGTTGGTCCGGGTAAATCAAAAGTCACGGCTACGTATTTGGGCTTTAGTTCTTTTAACACTCGCAATAGGATGGTAGTAAAACCGTAAACGGCATTTACTATCAAACCATCCTTGGTTGCCAAAGGGGGGAGCGCGTGGAAAGCTCGATGCACCAGGGCGTTACCATCAAAAATTAAAAATTTTTCTTTACTGGCCATGTTATCATTTTAGCACGCGCTTTTAATCTTGACGAAACTTGCATTATTGTCATTCTTGATTGTTACTTCAATATCTGTTAGAGTCTAGTGTGCATAAAGTGTGGCCTGGTAGCTCATCGCTTCGCGAGATCTAGCGTAGCTATGACAAGTAGTAAGGTAGGAGTCTGTCCCGCTATGCGAGATCTGGCGCAGCCATGACAAAACTTTTATGAGATTTTACGTTTATATTTTATTAAGCTTAGTTAATGGTGATTTATATATTGGTAGCGCCCAAGATATAGATAGTAGGCTTGAAAGACATAATGCCGGCAAGGTAAAATCTACTAAGGCATATAGGCCATGGAAACTTTTAGAAACACATGAATATGGGAGTAGAAGTAAAGCGGTTCTGGGTGAAAAGTTTTACAAGCAACATCAGCAAAAGGAAATATTAAGAAAAAAATATAATCTTAATTAGTCATTCGCTTCTTAGAGGCCTGGTAGCCAAGTAGTAAGGCAGGAGTCTGCAAAACTCCTATACGTGGGTGCAATTCCCGCCCAGGCCTCCAAAAGTACCATAGTAAATTAGGTATTGGGAATTGCAGGGTAGTTTAAAAATGTAAACTGCTTTACATTTTTAAACACCCCGGCTCTTTAAGGAGCTTGGCGCGGATGCGGGTACCGCCCGCGAAAAGCGGGGAAAGAGAATTCCCGCCTAGGCCTCCAAAATGATAATCCGTTGAATACAAAAAACCGAGCCTCGCACTCGGTTTTTTTGTTCTAGATTCTGGTTGCCTTGCGCAACCATCCCGCCGACGGCGGGGTGAACGCGAAGCGTTCACTCTAGCTTCCTGATTCTAGTTATAACACTTCAATCGTAACATATTGTAGACCCCAAGCCTTGGCGTCGTCACGTGTTGGCATCCAAATATCCAGTCGGTTACTATAACGCTTATTCATACGGTCTTCTACCACAAATACTTTGTCACCATACACTTCCGGAATCCTAATGTGAGCGCCCAAAGGCAGCCAATTGGCCGCCACAATACCATCACGTACTACTTCGCCCGAAGCGGTAATAAATGGCGTGTCGTCCGTTTGGTCGACGGTGGAGGAATAAGCCGATACCGTTACCCTAATTTTATACCTGGCTTCTCTTGATTCAGAAGTCGGAAAAATTTGCGGATTAATTTCGGGCAAGCTTAAGGGTTCATCTAAGATGACGTTTACGATAGCGTGATTAACATCAGCCGCCGCTACTGAATTTTGCGGAATTAACCATTGCACAGCCAAAGTCATAACTATCGCTGTCACCGTCAGGCGTTTGATCTGCCGTAAATTTTTTTGAGTTAATTTCATAAAAAGTCTAATTGGCGTAATAAAAAACATCCCAGTTGGGGAATGTTTACGCCTCTATACTAGCATATAAAAACCAATATGTCAATAGTATATTAGTAGTTTCGTTACCGTAAATATATCCTAAAAAATAGTCAACGGATATTCAGTTGACCATTTTTTAAACAATAGGCAAATAATATTTTACTTCAATGATTTATTTAAGGCCTTACTTAACCTGGATTTTAAACGCGCGGCTGTATTTGGCTTTATAATTCCTTTTTGCGCGGCGCTATCCAACGTCTTAATAGCTAGCTTTAACTTATCTTTGGCGTCAGCGGCCTTGGCAGTTATAGCTCGGCGGGCGGCTTTGACCACTTTAGTCATGGTACTTAATACTTTATGGTTGCGGAGCGTGCGTACCTTGGTCTGTCGCAGGTGTTTAAAGCTGGCAGCTTTAATAGGCATAATAAAAAAATTAAAATTAAAGGTTAAGCTTTAACCCCGCCAGGGCGGGGTGGTTGCTAAAGCAACCAAAAATCAAAATTTTGCTATCTTAAAGCAGTATAGCAGGTGGTTTTAACTAACGCAAGCGTTTGGCAGTTAGTTTTTGTCTTAAGATAGAGGATTTGTATCGACGCGAAAAAAAAGATTTAAGCCGAATAACATTAGTGTTCAGTCCCAGGCGGCGTAAATCGGCGGTTATCTTTTTTACTGAATTTAGTTGATCGTAGCCCAGGCAAATAATATCGGGTTTAATTTTTTTTACCAAAGCATATTTATGATCTAAACTTGCTTGCCCCAAAATAATTTTATTAATAAATTTTATTTTTTTTAAAGCCGCGATTCGTGTTTGTGACGACTGCGTGGGTCGGCGGCCTTTTTGCTTGGCCGCGGTGTGATCGCGAGTTACCACAACAATTAGCTGGCGTCCGAATTCTTTGGCGCGGCGCAAAAAAAACTTATGTCCGGGGTGCAATAAGTCAAAAGCGCCGAAAACTAAAACTTTTTTTTCTTTGATAGACATAAGCTATATTTTATGGCTTTAAAAAATTAAAATTAAGCCTTAGCTGGCACTGTCTTTTTGACTTTTAATTTTTACACTTTAAATTACCAATCTGTCGGCGGCGACTTGAGCGATGAACAGGTTTGGCTAGCACTTCAATTTCTTTTATGCGGTCTCGTAAATTGGCCGCCTTTTCAAATTCTAAATTTTCAGCCGCTAAATTCATTTGATTTGTTAAGTCGCGTAAAATAAATTTTATTTCTTCTTTGGGCAATTTGTTTATTTTTAATTCTTTACCAACCGGCACCACGTCGGTTGCTAGTTTACCGCCAGCTAAACGATCGGCCTGCAATTTTTTAATAATGGTTTGCGGCTTTAAATTGTGAGCTTGGTTATAAGCCTGTTGTTTTTGCCGCCGGCGCTTGGTTTCGGACAAAGCCAGCTTCATAGAACTGGTAATTTTATCCGCATACATTATGACATGCCCATCACTATGTCGAGCGGCCCGGCCCATGGTTTGAATTAAGGCTTGGGTCGAACGCAAAAATCCCTCTTTGTCAGCGTCTAAAATGGCGACCAGACTAACTTCAGGTAAGTCTAAACCCTCACGTAGTAAATTAATACCTACTATCACGTCGTATTTACCAGCTCGTAAATCATGCAGTATTTCTAAACGCTCAAAGGTATCTATTTCCGAATGCAAATAATGAACTTTTACGCCCTCGTCACGAAGGTAATCAGCCAACTCTTCGGCCATCCGTTTAGTTAGAGTGGTCACCAAAACTCGTTGCTTATTCTTGGTGCGAACTTTTATGGCTTGCAGCAAATGTTCAATTTGTCCCTTACTGGGGCGTACTTCTACATTGGGGTCTAACAATCCGGTTGGGCGAACAACTTGTTCGGCCACGTTTTGAGACAAATTTAACTCGTAATCAGCTGGCGTGGCCGAAACATATATGGTTTGGTTTAGTCGCGCCGTAAATTCATCAAACTTCAATGGCCGGTTGTCATATGCGGCTGGCAGTCTAAAACCATAATCAATTAAAGTTTGCTTGCGCGATCGGTCGCCTGAATACATGCCTCTAATTTGCGGCACCGTCATGTGTGACTCGTCTATAAATAGCAGCCAGTCTTTGGGAAAGTAATCAATTAGCGTAAAGGGCGGAGTTCCTGGTTTACGCCCATCAAAATATCGGGAATAATTTTCTATGCCATTGCAATAGCCCGTTGTGGCTATCATTTCTAAATCAAAATTAGTTCGTTCCTGCAGGCGTTGAGCTTCAATAAGTTTGTTGGTCGCTTGGAATTTTTTTACTTGCTGCTGGGCATCATGCTTAATTTCTTTAATCGCTTGTTGAAATCGCGCCGTAGGTGCCAGGTAATGAGTGGCCGGGTAGATGTCAACCGATTTATGAGCCGTAATTTTGTTAAGGGTTAAAGCGGCTCGCTCCTCAATTGATTCTATAACATCACCGTCATAAGTTAGACGGTAAAACTGATCCAGCGCAAAGGCCGGGTATATTTCCACCACCTCGCCGGTCACCCGAAAAGTCCCACGCCGAAAATCTAGATCGGCACGGGGGTATTGTAAATCAGTTAGTTGTCGCAGTAATTTTTGCCGGGAAAGTTTTTGACCAACTTTAAGCTGTATTCTAACGCTTGAATATTCTTGCGGACTGCCCAGGCCGTAAATACACGAGACCGACGCTACAATCAAGGTGTCGCGCCGCGATAATATCGCCTGGGTTGAGGCGTGGCGCAACCTGTCTATCTCATCATTTATTTTTGTTTCCTTTTCAATATAGGTATCCGATTGCGGAATGTATGCCTCGGGTTGGTAATAATCATAATAAGACACAAAATAATGAACCGCATTGGTAGGAAAGAATTGCCTAAATTCCGAGGCTAGCTGCGCCGCCAGGGTTTTGTTATGAGAAATAACCAAGGTTGGCCGCTGCAATTGGGCAATAACACTCGCCATAGTAAAAGTTTTGCCCGACCCTGTAACGCCCAAAAGGGTTTGGTGGGTTAAGCCTTTGTTTAAACCTTTGACCAAATTTTGAATAGCCTGAGGCTGGTCCCCGGTCGGAGAGAAAGGTGATTTTAAGATAAATTTGTTGTTACTCATAATATATTAACAGCTCGTCCCGCCCCGTATAGTTCCGCCCGAGGCGAAACTTATACTGGGGTCCCCGGCCGGAGAGAAGGGTGATTTTAAGATAAATTTATTAGCGGCCATGATTTTAGTATATCATTAGTTAAAAAAATAACCCGCTACGGCATTGCGCCCGGCGGGTATAAAGAAGCGGTGGGTTGGGGACTAAAAATATACATTAAGCCCCAGAACGTTATGACCAGGATTATTGCTACCCCCGCCGCTTTAATGAGCGGCCGG
>DOPF01000070.1:4505-9709 GCA_003512705.1 Patescibacteria group bacterium | reverse complement strand
AATGCGCGTTTTTTATGTAATTTAAGACAGTTTACCCCCATCATCTGCACTTTGTCAACCATCTTAATCTCAACTATAATTACTTTATGATTGCACAAGTAATGGGAAAAATTGCCAGCAAAACAGACCGATCGCTGATTGTTGATACCGGCGGCGTTGGTTATGAAATTTTTTGCACCAAGGATATTTTGTCTAAGGTCAAAGACGGTCAAGAGGTTAAATTTTTCACCCACTTAAATGTACGTGAGGACGCGCAAGAACTTTATGGATTTTTAAATCAAGATGATTTATCTTTTTTTAAATTGATGTTGAGTGTTTCCGGTATTGGTCCGCGATCGGCTTTGAATATTTTAGATGTAGCCAAGCCCGAAGAAATACGACGGGCGGTGGCTAATCAAGATCCCGGCAGCCTGCATGCTGTTCACGGCATCGGTAAAAAAACCGCCGCCAAAATAGTCGTGGAGTTAAAAGATAAATTAGAATTAGGGCTTGCCGTGGGCCCGGCCGGTGAAGACGAGACGGTTATGGAAGCTATTATCAACTTGGGTTATTCCCCATCAGAAGCACGCCAAGCCGTGCGGGCGGTAAAGGATAAGGAGGGGGATTTGGCCGACAAAGTCAAGGCCGCCCTCAAGTCCTTAAGCCGGGCATAATGTTGTTAAATCCAAATTACAAAATCCAAATGTCAAATAAAGCCCAAAATCCAAAGAGTTAAATATTTGGCATTTGGTCATTTGGATTTGAATTGACATTTGAGCTTTGATATTTGAATTTTTAATATCTATTACTATGGAAGTCCGCCCCATTGTTGTTTCTGAATTAAACACCTTTCTGGTCAAGTTGCCGTCATTTAGCGGGCTATTTTTACAGTCGCCNNTGCCATTAAATAACAAATATATTTATGTTCCACGTGGACCATTGGTTTTAGATTCCACTTATTTGTCAGATGTATTATCGGCACTGGCTGAATATTACCAGGGCAGCGGATCAATGTTTTTGCGGGTGGAGCCGCCTATTACAGTTCCTCGTTCCTCGTTCCTCGCCAATGGTAAACCGCCAATTAATACTAGGAACCAGTGGCTAGGAACCAGTGGCTATATTAGAACCATCAGTATTCAGCCCGCGGCAACATTACTGACTGATTTAAGCCCAAACGAAAGCGAACTTTTTAAAGCCATGCATCCTAAAACTCGATATAATGTTAATTTGTCTTTAAAAAAGAATTTGACCTGGCAATTATCTGGTAAGGAGGCGCTAGCCGAATTTTGGCAATTAATAAATTCAACCGCCGCGCGTGATAATTTTAAAATTCACGCCTTTAGTCACTATAAAGATCTGCTGGAATGCTTTGGGACGCAGCCGCTGTCTAATGAGTTGGCTATACGTTTGGCTTTAGTAAAGAGCGGCACAACTATTTTAGCCGCCAGCCTAACTATTTGGTATCAAGGCGTGGTAACATATTTGCACGGTGCCTCGGCCAATGAGGGCAGGGAATTAATGCCGACATACCTATTACATTGGCGTACTATGTTAGAAGCTAAAAAGTTGGGTTATAAATTTTATGACTGGTGGGGTATTAACACTAATAAGCATTCGGCCCCTGGTTGGAAAGGTATTACTCGGTTTAAAACCGGTTGGGGCGGTAAGGAAATTAATTATTTAGGTACGTTTGATTACGCCTATGATAAAGGTTGGTATTGGTTATATAAGTTAGTACGCGGCGCGGTGAGAGGTTGATATATGAAAGGTTTAAGTGCCACTGAACAAGCCATTTTGCGCAGCTTAGCTTATTACGATATTTTTAAGTATCCCTTGACCACTTATGAATGTTGGAAGTTTTTGTACGATCCCCAACAACATCTGGAGGCCACTGATTTTTTTCAGGTGCAAAAAGCACTAGGCGGTTTAGCCCAAAAAAATATCATTAAGGACATCAATGGTTTTTGGCAGCTTAAAGAATCAGCCGATTATTATTATCTGCGGCAAGAGCGGTATCGAACTTTTGTAAGTAAATTGCGCCGGGCGAGGCGTTGGGCGCGGTTATTCACTTTTTTAGATTCGGTGCGTTTTATTGCGGTGGTGAACTCGTTGGGGTATCAAAATCCCGAGGCTGACGACGATATAGATTTATTAGTAATCACCAAAGCCGGAAGAATTTGGTTGACGCGTTGGTGGCTGACCGGCTTTGCCAAGTTGCTAGGCTTGCGGCCGAACTTAAAACATCAAGCCAATGGTTTGTGTTTAAGTTTTTATGTGGCCGATAATGCGTTAGCTTTTGAGCCACTGATGATTAATAATCAGGACATTTATTTCCATTTTTGGCTGCCCCACATGACGGTATTATATGATGATGGCGTATCCGGTGATTTGATTAGGCAAAATCAGAACTGGTTAAAATGTTTTCCGAATTTGCATTTAGAGTTCACCCCCCTTTGGCCGGCCGCCAGCCGGTTGGCGAAATTTTTACGTTGGGTAAGTTTACCTTTTATAAGGCCGATGTGGGAGCGGTGGTGTAAAAAAATCCAACTGCGCTTGTTGCCATCCAATTTGGCCGCCGTCGCTAATAAAGATACGTCGGTGGTAATTAACGATCAGGTGTTAAAGTTTCACAATCCTGATCGACGGGCATATTATTATAAAGAGTGGCAGACTAAATTGGCAAATTTAAACATATGATAACAACGGCGGTTATTTTAGCGGCGGGTAAGGGCACGCGGATGAAAGAATTAAGCGCCGATCAACCTAAACATGTCATACCTGTTAATTCGCGCCCGTTTTTATTTTATTTATTAGATAATTTGTTAGCCGCTGGTTTTAAGCGTTTAATTGTGGTGGTGGGATATCAAAAACCTACTATCCTCCAGCGTTTGTCTGGTTGGACAAAAATGCCCTTAGAGATTATTGACCAGACACAAAAAGTGCCACCGGGACGTTATGGCACTTTATGCCCGGTGGAAGCAGTGGCTAATGAAGTAAGCGGGGAAAGTTTTGTGGTGGTCAGCGGCGATAATTTATATTCGGCCGCCGACCTTAAAGCTATGCGCCAAGCCAGCGACTTTAACGTAGTAGCTGGGCTTGAACATAGTCACCCCGAGTGTTATGGCGTGCTAATCAACACCCCCAAAGGTTTATTAAAAGAAATAATTGAAAAACCAAAAAGTGATGTGGGTAAGTTGATAAATACTGGGCTGTATACTTTTACGCCGGAAATATTTAAAGTTTTGATGGCTGTAAAAGTTTCACCGCGAGGTGAATATGAATTAACTGATGCGGTTACAATTTTGGCGCGCCAGGGGCGGGTTAAAGTAAAAAAACTTAATGACTATTGGTTAGATTTTACCAAACCAGAAGACATTAAGGTGGTGGGAGATTTTATAGCTAGCGGCAAGTTGTAGGCCCTAATAATTATAGCGCTGCCATTCTTGTCCCTATAGTTTAACGGATAGAATACAAGCTTCCGGAGCTTGTGGTGGAGGTTCGATTCCTCCTGGGGACAAAGGCAGTAGCGAGTAATCACAGATTTCACCCTTCGGGTGACCACCCGCCATTCGGCCTCGCCGTTCAAGGCCCCGAGGCCCTCAGGCCCGAGCGGGAGCTCATGGCCGAGAGGCCGGGTGGCCTGGCGAGGGCAAGAGTGTGTGGCGGGGCTGATACACGATTGGCCCTTGTCCATGATCAATCCGGTACCATTTATGGTAGGTTTTGCGACTGAGGCCGACGATGCGGCAGGTTTCGGTGACCGTTCGACCGTCCCGGTCAACCGACAGATACCACCGTCCCCGGACCTCTTTGGGGTATACAATTAGGTTCATATACAGATAGTTAACACCTGTCAGTCTTCAAAAGCCAAAGTGTCAGCGCTAGGTGTTAACTGTACAAGCTATTGTTTAACTTTTGTGATTTAGATATAATGTAAATGTATATCTACAACTTTTATCATTAACTTTTTAGGTTATGGATTTTACCCAAAGTTTTTCTAAATCTTATGCCGCGCCCGAAACTCATCTACCGGTGGCCGATACTCCGGTGGCCGATACTCACCGGGGCGTGGATTCGGTTATTAATTGGTTACTGTACTTAACTGTTTTTTTGGTGCCATTATTTTGGTTGCCTTGGACGGTTGAGGGATTTGAACTAAATAAGCAGTTTTTGTTGCTAAGCTTGACGGCTTTAGCGTTTGTCTTATGGGTGGCCAAGGTGGTTTTTAGTAAGAGTGCGGTCGTGCGCGGCAACTGGCTTAAGTGGGTAGTGTTGGCGTGGCTTCTGGTGGTGGCGGTAGCCACTTACTTCTCATTAGATCCGATAACTTCTGTTTTGGGTTTTTATGGTCGGTTTAATGGCGGGTTAGTAAGTGTCATAGCTTATGTGTTGTTATTCTTTTTGGTGGTGAACAATATTCAAAGGGATAAGGAAATTAAAACATTGCTGGGATGGTGGCTGAGCTCTTTGGGCATAGGCACCTTATTACTTATTTTGGCTATGTATGGTGTTAAAATATTTGACACCACCGCCTTAACTTTATTTGGTAATTCCCTTAATAGCACAGTGCTGGTGTTAGCCGCCGCCTTGCCGCTGACCTTATGGTTATCGCGACAAGCCGAAAGCAGCTGGGGCAGGTTGGGTAGTATTATTTTAGTGGCTATTTATGCTATAGGTTTATTATTAGTAGATTTTAAACTCGGCTGGATAGCGTTAATAGTCGGATTGATTTTTTGGCTGGTAATGGTGTTCATTAAAAACGAATCAGTCGGGTTTAAATGGACAACTTTGCCATCGCTCTTGTTGCTATTAGGTGTATTAGCTTGGCCAATAGTTACCAATCAATTTACCCGCGTGACTTCACCAGTTGAGGTTAATTTATCAACCTCAGCTAGTTGGCGAATAGCCCAACAAAACGCTAAGACTAGCCCAATTTTTGGCACTGGCCCAGAAACATTTATTTTAGGTTTTTCTGAATTTAAGCCGGAGGATTTTAATAAATCTTCATTCTGGGCTTTCCGTTTTGATAAAGCGGCCAGTGAATTTGCGCAATCTTTAAGCACCACCGGCTACTTAGGTTTAGCCGTTTATAGTTTGATTTTTTTGGGCGCTTTATATTGGTGCTGGCGCATGCTTAAGGATTCAACCAACAACAATTGGTATTTACGAGCCGCAGTGGTAGCCAGCTTTTTAACGCTAGGTGCGGCGCAGATTCTTTACTTTCT
>DOPF01000070.1:0-4480 GCA_003512705.1 Patescibacteria group bacterium | reverse complement strand
GCTTACACCCAGGCCCTCAGAAGTCCCGCGACCGTGGCGGGGTTGCAACTAGCAACTGGTAAAATTAATAAAGCCGTAGCCCTTAACCCCTGGCGAGATATTTACAGAATTACTTATGCGCAAGTATTGTTGGCTCAAGCCAATCAAGTAGCGCGTGAAGCCAAAGCCGATACCGAAGCCGGGCAGCAGGAACAAATTCAAAGGTTGCAGAGTTTCTTAAAGTCTTCTATTGAGCAAGCGCGCGCAGCTACCGAGTTAGGTCCAGAGAATGTGGCCAATTGGGAAGCGTTGGGTTCAATATACCGCGGCACGGCCCTGTTCGCGGCTGATGCCGAAAATTGGGTAATTGCATCGTTTAGCGAAGCAATTACCAAGGAACCGTCTAACCCAGCCTTGTATACTGAACTTGGTAAAGCGTATTTACTGGCGGCTAGCCGGAGAATTCAGAGCGCCCAAAATCAAGACGCCGCGACCCAAGACAAGCTGAAAACCGAGGCAAACTCATTTATAGATTCCGCCGAAGAGCAGTTTAATAAGGCCGTGGCGCTTAAAGATGACTATACGCCAGCCCATTTTAATCAGGCTTTGGCCTATGAGCTTAAAGGAGAAATTGATTCGGCTATTGATAAATTAATACGAATGCGGGAATTTAATCCCCAAGATATTGATGTCTTGTATGAGCTAGGTACGTTATATGCTGGCAAAAATGATACTGATAAGGCGATTGAGGCTTTTTCCACAATCATTTCTATAGTGCCAAAACACGCTAATTCCCACTATTCACTGGGCGTGCTTTATGAGCGAATAGGCGACATAGAAAAGGCCCGCGTTGAGTTTAACAAGGTGCTGGAAACGAACCCCAATAACCAGTTAGTTAAGGATAAACTTAATTCCCTAAATACAGCTAACACTAGCGAAAATACAGAAACAGAAGCAGAAGAGTAAGTCAAAACTAATAGTTTTTGACTGAAATTAGCTAAAAACCATCCTTCTATTCATTAGGATGGTTTTTAGTTATGCACAAGCTGTTTTTGACTTTAACACTTTAACAAAATAACACTAGAACAATATAACATGGCACACCCCAACCGTCATTGCGAGACTAGCCCAGCTAGACTGGGCGAGGCGTGGCAATCCAGTTAGGTGTTATAGATTGCGTCGTCAGCCGATGGCCATCGGCTTCCTCGCAATGACAATAAAAAAAAATGCCATTTGTTAATGTGCTAGTGTGTTAAATTGTTATCTTGTTAACCTGTTATTTTGACACTATTTTTTATTGACAAATGCCCATTTCTGTGATATCTTATATGTTAGCGATACAGTATCGGATATTGTATCGGATATAAAAAAAGCCTTAAAAATAAAGAAAAATACTTATGGTAGGTTTAAATGACCTACTTAGCTGTAATTAGCCAAAAAATAAAATAATAAACAAAATTTGGCTAAAATAAAGACAAAACATATGGATCTGGGTAAAAAGACTCAAGATCCTGAAAATAAACAGGATTTTGGGCAAGTAGACCCACCCCCAAATGGGGAATTAATATCCCTTGCCGAGGCGGCAAGTTTGACCCCTTATAGCCAAGAGTACATATCGCTCTTAGCACGAAAAGGGAAAATTTTGGCATGGAAAAAAGGCCGCAACTGGTATACCACAAAAAGGGTCATTTTGGACTATGTAGCTAGGCAGGCCAAAGAGACGGAAAGTGAATTGCAAAAAAAGGCTGCCTACACCACAGAAGTTTTATCACCACAATCTCCTCAACCGTCAACTACCGAGATCATAAAAGCACTGGCAAATGCTGTCGATGCCAAACTCGAAGGCTTTAAAAGCCAATTTGAGCCAATTTTACATGAGGTAACTGCTAAAGTTAGCCAAGTAGCCGCTCAAACTTTATTAAAACCTCCGCCACCCCAAGAAGTTAAGGTTCGTAAACCACGCCACTCGCCGCTTTTTTACATAATAATTTTGCTGGTGGCTTTACCCCTGATATTTTTTGGATTATCTAAGGGTTTAGCTGATGATTTGCCAGCCAAACTATTAAGTATTATAAAAAATGCTTGGACTTTAGATGGGCACAAACCAGGTACCGAAGCTAATGAAGTTTTGATATTGAATGAAGCGGGAAATATTTCTATAAAGGGCCATATTGAAACCGAAGGGCAATTACGATCTTATGCTCGCGACGGTGTGGCGCCGATTATTGTTGATTCGGTTACTAAAATAGAAAATTTAAATGTTGACTATATAGACGATTTTTCCAGCGAGCAGTTTACTTTGGCGTTTGTTACTAACAACGGCAATATCACCACTGACGATGTTTATCTAAAGGGTAAAGTGGAAATTGGTCAGACTGTGGAAGTTAAGGGCGCTACTCGTTTGTTGGATGCATTATTGGTTGAGGGCAGTTTAGGTGTGTGGGGTGAGGCGATTTTTCATGATGATTTACAGGTTGAGGGGCAAGCTACTTTTAAACAAGATTTAAATGTGGGTGGGAGTATTAATGCCGGTGCCGGCATTACCGCTGGCGGTGGCGTGACTACGGGCGGCGATGTGGTTACTAATAACAACAATATTATTCTGGGCGATGGTACTATCCAAACCAATAATCGCGAGCTGGTGAAAAATTTGAATGCCGAATTATGGAATGGCCTAGAGCAGGATAATTTTGATTTGGACTTTATTACCGACAACGGTGCCGTGACTGATAATAAAATTACTGTTGGCGGGCTTAATGTTTTGGGCGGGGCAACTAATTTGACTGGTGATTTAACTGTCCAAGGAAATACCGAGCTCTTGGGTGAAACCAAAATTGAAAATTTAACCTCGCTGACTGTTAATGGCACATCTAATTTACGAAATACTAACATCCGAGGAACCTTAGACGTCGTCGGGCACGGCTTATTTAGAAGCGCGTCCGTGTCTGGTTCTATGGGAATTAATGATTTAACTGCCACGCAGGCCAGTATTGGCGGCGATGAAAATGACGGCTTGTTGGTGTCGGCCACTTCTACTTTATCTGGGCCAGTTAATGTAGATAATACCTTAACTTTTATTCGGGCCACGCCGACAATAAATACCAGCACGGGGAATTTATCAATCCGGGCCAAAGGTGATGACACCGCTAATATCCAAATTGGTAAAGGCGGGGCTGGTTCGGCTACACCTGATTTATTAGTGGTTGATATTAAGTCTGACACCGGTGATCCCACTGGTACCGCTGGAGCTATGTATTACAATAGCAACTCAGGTAAGTTTCGCTGTTACGAAGCTGGTGTGTGGACTAGCTGTAACGGTGTGGGAACTATTACACTGCAGGACGTGTACGGAGCGGGCAATACCATTACTACAACCGATGCTCGCGATTTAAGCATTACTTTATCTAATACTGCCACTGACTCCAATTTGGTTGTGAATGTGGCTGATGGCTCTACTTCTTACGTTGGTATTTCACGGGTTGATGGTATCGGCACGGCCGACCCGGCCCAATTATTATTGCTGGATAATTTAGATACTGACCGGTCAATTGCCGACGCGTTGCTTATTCAATCGGCGGCTGGCTTAATTTCCGACGCTATAGACGCCTCGGATGCCGAAATAGTAAATGCCTTAAATGTTGGAGACAACAATATTGTTGGTACCACACCGCTAATTGATTTTACCAATTTTGATTTATCAGCCGCTGGCAATATTACGGTTGCGGCCGGAGAAGGGTTGGATACTAACGGCGCCGGAAGTCTGGAGGTTGGGGCTACCAGCGCAACTACTATTGATATTGCCGGTGGTACAGCTGATTTTGGATGTACTGTCACTAATAGTAATGGTAATTTGGAATGTTCGGGAGATATTATTGGCGCGAACGTTGGTGTTGTTGGTTATTGGACCCGTTCGGCGGGAATTCTACAACCCACTACCAGTGGTGATGATGTTCGGACTAGCGGCAATATTTATACTACCGGTACGGGCACAATAACCTCCGCCGGACTACTTACCG
Source organism: Patescibacteria group bacterium (assembly GCA_003512705.1). GTDB lineage: Bacteria > Patescibacteriota > Patescibacteriia > Veblenbacterales > UBA10138 > UBA10001. Next base: position 485 of record DOPF01000070.1, on the reverse strand, counting down.
CCTCTAATGGTTTAACACAAACAACCGGCGCGTTAAATTTAACAGCTACGTCTGGGGCACTCGCACTCTCCGGCCTCAGCGCCTCTTCAATTTCAACTGGGGCTAATGATATAACTTTCACATCCGCTAACTTTAACACTACAGCGACGGGCATAAATTCCACCGCTATTGGCGCCACTACGCCGGCGGCCGGCGCTTTTACCAGTTTAACCGCCACCGGTGCCACTAACATAAATACTTCCGGAGCTAATGCCACCAACATCGGCACTGGTACTAATTCGGGAACGATTACTATTGGCAACGGCTCAACTGGTGATTTAGCTTTAAATGACCCTAACTGGTCGGTTACCGGTCCTGGCGTAGCTTCGTTTACTGGCCTGACCTCGACTGGCAATGTCACTTTATCAAGCGCGCAAATCCTGGGGGCTTCACCGTTAGTACTAGAAGGCGCCACGGATGACAATATTACCTTAATCCTGGCTTTA
>DOPF01000056.1 GCA_003512705.1 Patescibacteria group bacterium | reverse complement strand
CCGTATGTTTACAAGGAGTCAGCGCGGTGTCTCACTGCGTTCGGCACCGCTTAAATGAAAAATGCAAAAATCAAAATGCAAAATTACAGATTAAAATTTAAAATTTTTAGCATTGTCATTTTTATTTTTGATTTTTAAATTTTGCTTTATTCTACCGGTTCTCGCCTCATGGATAAAAAGAAAAATTCCACAATTGTCAAAGCCAAAAGCAATATGCCAAAATTCCACCAGGTTAAAAGCTTTTCCGCCTGCAACATTAACGCCAACAATACAACTATGCCTAATAAAACTCCTTGGCGAAAAGAAATAGCCACTTGCCTAAACACTACCTCGTCACGATGCAGCCAGTGCCGCAAGCCAAAACCCACCAAAGTCGTACTGCCAACCACCGCCACTAATAAAGACAAATAAAAAAATATAAATCCCATAGTGCCGGCGGCACTGGCGCCTAAATAAAACACCACCATTAGCCACGCTCCCCAGGCCCCCAGCGTACCCAGCAACATAACTAATAAATACTGTTTAAGTGTCATAATTAAAAGTGTAGTTGACCCAGGATATTGCTTATGATGGTAACCCAGCTGTCATTGCGAGCGTAGCGAAGCAATCTGATGGTATTAATTGATACAAAGATTGCCGCGTCGCTATCGCTCCTCGCAATGACACTAAACTACGAGGATAAGGGCCTTCCCACACCCCTAATTTTAGCATTTTTTTGCGTCTTTTACAAGCTTTTTTCGATATTCAGATAATAGATAAATTTACCTTATATTAGCTAAAAATTCGTAATCTTTTAACTTTACCAGGAAACTTGTTTTCTAAAACTGACAATAAGTCAGTTTCGGCAAGTTTTATTTCCTGCGCCAGTGCTGAATTGGTGGTTTTTATGTGCAAAGTATCTTGCTTTAAAAACACCTCGGAAATCATATCTCGGGCCGAGTCTCCCCATTTTCCCACCACCGTTTTTTTAAATTCTTCCACCATTTGTGCCACCACCGCGCCTTTCAGGGCTCCATGCTCCGCCAAACGGGAAGATAATAAATTTTTTAAAGGAAGAAACATATTAAAACATGTTCTTATATTGACATCCCTGATGGTCTTTATGTAATTCAGCAAAAGTATCGGTTTGGGCTGCGGCAATAATATTTTTAATCACTTTAATATAATTTTGACGCAATTCTTTTAATTCTTCGGCTGAACCCAAAAATTCCTCGGTTAAAACGTTTTTGTTTAAATACCAGTATTGGCAGGACAATACACGCTCCTGAAAAAATTCCTGGGCGGCCAGTTGATAGACCAATAACTGCTCTTTATCCACCTGGGCTAAACTCTTAGGCGCGCTGGCACCGGTTTTATAGTCAATTATTTTTACACCACCGTCGGCAAGATCCATGCGGTCAATTTTACCAGCAAATTTATAATCATAAAAAGTTTTAATTTGCGTCATACCCCTGGCTTTATATTCATCCCGCTGTTTTTTACTATCATACCAATCATCACTCCACGACTCGGTATAAAATCTTTCTAATTCTTTGAACGGGGGGAAATCACCCTTGCTTCCACCGGCGCCAAACATACCTAGTTGTCGTGACGATACCTGGCTTTGCCACAACTTCATAAACTTTTCTAAGGCTTTATGCATACTGGAACCAAAAGTTAAAGCCGGCGCTCCGGGTTCGGGAATTTTCAACAAAAACCGGTATTTATATTCCAATGGGCACTCTAAAAAAGTTCTAATGGATGTAAAAGAAAATGACTCGGGAATAATGTAGCTGACTTTTTGTATTTTATCAGGGCGCAATAAATTCTTATCCTTAATTTCATCAGCTGTTTGCAAAGCTAGATCGGTTTTACCAACCATTTCCAGCTCATATAAAAACCGCGATGGTTTGCGCTTTTGTTTGCCAAAATAATCTTGCGCCAAAGAAAAGTACAGGCCCGTCTTGGCCCGCGTCATAGCCACGTAAAACAAGCGGCGCTCTTCCTGTAAATGCACGTCGCCTTCGGGTAAAATTTCTTTAACCAATTCTACCGGTAATTCTATTTGTTCACGCCGCTCGGTTGATGGAAAACGCCTATCTACCAGCTGCACAATAAATACATACTTAAACTCTAACCCCTTAGCCGAGTGTACGGTGATGATTTTTACCATTTCCGGGCCTTCTTCAGCCGCTGCCGGAAGTTCGCCTTCCTCACCCGATTCTAGCTCCAAATTAAATACACTTAGAAAATTAGCTAAACTTTTATCGAAATTATCAAGCTCAAACTGCTGAATTTTTTTAAACCAAGCCGTTAAATAATTAGCCTGTATGATTACTTCGTAATTATCCTGATTTTGCACTAACCAGTCAGATACGCCGATATCACGGATAACGCGTAAATAAGTTTCGCTGGCGGTTTTGGTGCGGGCGTATTCAGTGTGTTTAGCAACGTCAGCGCGTAAGCGCTCACCAATTTTCTGCGCCGCTGGCGACAATGGTATAGCCGGACCTTGAGTTAGCGCTTCATAAATTGATAAAGCTTTTTTATTGGCGTAATACAGTAGTTTGGCTAAATCACCGCTGGGTAACTTATACCAATCGGTATTAAGCACGCGGTACAAAGCCCGCGATTCATGATAATTATCAAGTAAATGAAAATAGGAAGCCAAATTTAAAATTATCGGCTCATTATATAAACCTCGATTAGCCACATACTCATATGGCAATCCCGCCCGCCGCAAAACATTTATAAACGGCTCGGCCGAAGAATTAGCTCGCACCAAAATGGCAAAATCATTCCAAGTTGCCTCCTTGTCTTTATTTCTTAAATCAATAATTTTATTAACCACCCCCGTGGCCTCTTGCAGCATATTGGTGTAATTTAGAACCTGAATTTCACCTTTAGCTTTAGAGGTGGCCGCTAATTTTTTTGATAAATTTTTACCACCGCTTTTTAACTTAATTTCTAAGCGGTACGGATTATTTAGCTGAATAAATTTATATGATAAATCCAAAATATTCTGGGTGGAACGGTAATTGGTAGTTAAAAATATTTCTTTAGATTTAGGAGAGTCTTTTTTAAACTCTAAGATATTGGAAATAGACGCGCCGCGAAATTTAAATATTGATTGATCATCATCACCGACTACCGTGATGTTATTTTTAGGTGCCGACAAAATTTTAATCAGCTCATACTGGGCGTAATTTGTATCCTGGAATTCATCGACTAAAATATATTTAAACTGTGTTCTGAATTTATCTAGTATTTGCGGGCGCTGGTGAAAAAGTCTTAAACAATAATTTATTAAGTCGCCAAAATCCAAGGCGTTATTATCTAGCAACAACTTTTGATAAATGTGATAAGCATTGGCCACCTCTTTTAACCTCGTCACTTCTCCCTCCTCAACCTCGCTGGCATCAGGAAGTAATTTTGATTTTTGATTTTTGATTTTTGATTTTTTCTTTGTATATTCACCCAAACCAGCATCCAATTGTTTTAATTCGGCTAATTTTAAATAATCCTCAGGATAAACCTCTTCATCTTTAGCCCGGGAAAAATGTTTTAATAGCGCATGAATGAACTTGGTTGGATTTCCCAATGGTCGGTAATAATCCAAATCAAATTTATCTAAATTTTGCTTAACCAGCAGCCATTGTTCAGTGGTGTTAAGTAATTTAAAATCGCCAGGCAAACCGATATCAATACCCCAATCTTTTAAAATACGGTCGGCAAACGAATGAAAAGTTGATACCCATAAATTTACATAACCCAAAGGCAATAACTTATCCACCCGCTCCTCCATTTCCGTGGCGGCTTTGGCCGTGAAAGTAAGGGCTAAAATTTCTTCGGGCTTGGCCAAACCTTGCGCAATTAGCCAGGCCAATCGACGGGTGATAACCGTAGTTTTTCCCGTGCCGGCACCGGCCACAATCAAAAGCGGGCCGTCATTGTGAGTAACCGCCTCAGTTTGCTCTTTATTTAAATCTTTAAGAAATTTATCAGTAGAAGGTTTTTTAACCATATTATAATTTTAGCACGCTAGGCGCATAATAAAAAACCCCACCTATTTAGTGGGGCAAACACTCCAAATAAATTACTTCCTCACTTAAACTATACTGGTGCCGTAAAACCATACCCAGCTACGCGCTTGCCGGATTGTTTTAGTAGTTCAGATATTTCCACCAGCAGCTTTTCTGAAGTATTACCTGATGGATTTTTGTCGCCCACCGCCACGACCAGCAAAGGTGATTCGGGAGTAAACTTTAAACCAAAGCCGTGATCACCCAAGGCAATAGACCTGACAATACCTAATTCATTAAGAGCAGACTGCGCATCCAAAAACCTTCGCGAAATTACAAAACCTGGCGGCAAACCCTCCACCGAGTCGGTATTGAACCGGCCGGTTCCGTCATAATATGCTACCCTGGCGTAATGAAATGGCTTGTCGACCTTACGATGGTCAACATATGGAACCCCAGTTTCGGCAGCTAATTTTTTGGCCCATTCAATGCCATAATTATCAGCTTGCAACACATCTAGACCTGCCTGTTTGGCAAAAAAAGCTGCCGCACCACAACCTTCATGGCTGTAAATTCCATCAATTTGAGCTTCCGGCACTAATTTGACTGCCCGCTCTTGATCCAATATGCCGGAGCCGGCCATATGCAAGCCGCCGGGTGTACGTTCGTCAATACACCGAAGGCCTCGATCTCGCAGCTGGAAAGCCTGCTCTATTTGGGGTAAATTTTCAAAGTACGATTGAACACCGACTTCATTGATTTGTCTAAACAAAGGTTCTTGCTGTTCCCAGTTCAGATCTATTGAATCACGAGCGTGTTCCATATATTTTTCTCCTGTCATAATTATTTTTATTTTATTATTTTTCAATTATAGGCCCAATATGCTTTGAACCACGGCGTTTTCGCACGACCTTTAACCGGGCTAATTCTTTTTCCAGTTTTACGGCTAAACCGGTATAATCAACGGCTTCGGTGCGTTTTTTGGTCAACAACTCTTGCGCACGGTGGCGCGCTTGTTCAGCTCTAGCCTCGTCAATATCCTCTGCTCTTTCGGCACTATCTGCCAGCACTACCACTTTTCCCGGCATAATTTGAATAAACCCGCCCGACACGGCCATAGATACTTCTTGGCCACCAATTTTTACCCTAACTTCTCCTGGTACTAGACTTGCCACTACCGGCAAGTGATCAGGCAACACAGTAATCTCCCCCATTTTGGTGGGTAAAGTAATCGACTCGGCTTTGGGCGCATCAAAAACAACTTTTTCGGGTGTGGCAATTTGGAAGTGAATGGTTTTCATAATTATTTTTCCGCCTTAGAAGCCAGACGTTTAGCCGCTTCTTCAATGTAATAATCTTGAACCTGTTTGTATTCAGTGTGATGCTGGCTCTGTTTGTCAAAAAATTCCCGCCGCAATTCTGGATAAGCCCCACCCCCTTTCAACTCTTTATCCCGAAATTCATCATCACTATCCAGCAGGACGAAGTACTTTTCTAACAATAAACATTGTTGCTGCCCCAACTCAAAATTACCGGAAGCATTGTCCGGCGTAACGAGATCTGGCCGCGTCAATGTAGCAATAGCCCTTAAACCATTTCCCAAATCCACAAAATGCTGATTCGTGGGCGTTTCCTTTCCTGCCGTCATAGCCATTTTTTTGAAATCATCAAAACGTGTGTTAAGTTCGGCTATTTTATTACGCAGCATCTGCCACTCTTGGTCGGTCGGGTCTGCCTCTGGGCTGGAAATGACACCTTCTCTATTTTTCATAAATTTATCTCTAAAACTTGAAGTTAAAAGAATGCTAAATTAATAATTTTCGTTACGTTTCTTCCCGATTCATTATTCATAATTCTTGATTCTAATTCTTAACTTCGTTAATATCTCCCTTCATATAAAACGCCTGCTCGGGTTTATCGTCGTGTTTACCTTCCAAAATTTCTTTAAATCCTTTAATGGTGTCTTTAAGAGAAACATATTTACCGGGCGTACCGGTAAAAGTTTCGGCCACAAAAAATGGTTGTGATAAAAAGCGTTGAATTTTTCGGGCACGGGAAACGGTTAATTTATCTTCTTCGGAAAGCTCGTCCATTCCCAAAATAGCAATAATATCTTGCAAATCTTTGTAGCGCTGCAACACCCGTTGTACTTCGCGCGCGACGCCATAATGTTCGTCGCCAATAATTTGCGGGTCCAAAATTGTGGAAGTTGAATCTAGCGGATCAACCGCCGGATAAATACCAAGTTCAGCCAAACCCCTGGCTAGTACCACCGTAGAATCTAAGTGCGCAAAGGTGGTGGCCGGGGCCGGGTCGGTTAAGTCATCAGCCGGCACATAAACAGCTTGCACTGAAGTAATAGAACCTTCCTTAGTAGAAGTAATCCTCTCCTGCAGTTCGCCCATGTCAGTGGCTAGGGTCGGCTGATAACCCACTGCCGAAGGTATACGCCCCAGTAGCGCTGATACTTCAGAGCCAGCTTGGGTAAATCGAAAAATATTATCAATAAACAATAGTACGTCTTGTTTAGCTTCATCACGGAAATATTCAGCCATAGCTAAACCAGTTAAACCAACCCGAGCGCGAACGCCCGGTGGTTCATTCATTTGTCCGAACACTAGGGCGGTTTTGGCTAGTACGCCCGACTCTTTCATTTCTTTATACAAGTCGTTGCCTTCACGAGACCTTTCACCGACACCAGCAAATACCGACCAGCCTCCATGCTTAGTAGCAATATTTCTAATCAATTCCATAATAACTACCGTTTTGCCGACGCCAGCGCCACCAAACAAACCGACTTTGCCGCCTTTCATAAACGGACAAATTAAATCAATAACCTTTATCCCAGTTTCAAAAATTTCAATTTTAGTAGTTTGATCGGTAAATTTGGGTGCTTCGCGGTGTAAGGGGTACCTGGTTTTAACAGTGGGCGCGGGCATGTTATCTATCGGTTCACCCAGCACGTTAAACATTCTGCCTAAAGTTTCTTTACCCACCGGCACGAAAATAGGCCCATTGGTGTCTTTGGCCTCCATTCCCCGCTCTAAACCGTCGGTAGATCCCATAGCTACAGTTCGGACAGTGCCCGAACCCAAATGCTGCTGCACTTCCAAAACCAATTCCAAGGTTTTCGCCGCTTTACCGGTTTCATCTTTCATGGCGACAGTAAGCGCGTCAAAAATCTTTGGTAATTTTTTGGGGAAATGCACGTCGACTACTGGGCCAATAACTTGAGTAATTTTTCCTGAATTCATAAATTTAGTTCCTCGTTCCTAGTTCCTAGTTATTAGATATAATTAATGAAAGATAATTTTGAATTTTGATTTTTACATTTTGCATTTTCTACGCTTCCACCGCAACTCGCCCACCTGTGATGTCGGCCAGTTCCGCTGTGATACTAGACTGTCGGGCTTGATTGTAAGTTAATGTTAGTCCGGAAATCATATCTTGAGCCGCATCCGAAGCATTATGCATGGCTAACATTCTAGCTGAATGTTCCGAAGCATCAGATTCTAATAATGCCTGATAAAGTTGAACTTCTATCAATCTTGGTAATAAATCTTCTAAAACTTCATCAGGAGTTGGTTCAAATAAATACTCATAGCTGTAAGTTCCTAGTTCCTCGTTCCTCGTTCCTAGTTTATTATCTAATGGCGAGTGGCGAGGAACGATTGGCGAACGCGCTGCCCCCAAATCTACATCCATTTCTTCATCTTCAATCGGCAGTAATTGTTTAATACGTGGCTTTTGGGTAACGGCGGAAATAAAATCGGTATAGGCCAGTACAACTTTGTCATACTTACCCACTAAGTAATCATCAATCACCAATTTAGCAATAGGCGTCACTTCATCCATTCTGGTGGTAATGTCAGCCTTAGTAAATTCCGCTATGACGGTGTGGCCGTGTCGCCACATAATGTCCCGTCCCCGCTTACCTACCGCCACCAAATCAGCCTCTACCTCTACATCTTGGGCGCGATGACGGGTTATGTATAAATTAGCACGGTTAGAAATTTGATGATTAAAACCCCCACACAATCCGCGGTTAGAAGTAATGATAACCATACCTACCCGCTTAATCTTGTCCCGATGTGTAAGAAGTGGATGTTTGTTGCGATCGGTTCGCACCACCAACTCCTTTAACATATCCCAAGCCAAACCAGCATACGTACGTGTAGCCAAAACATTAGCCACCGCTTTACGCATTTTGGCAGTTGCTACCATTTCCATCGCCCGAGTTATTTGCCCGGTATTTTTAATGGAGCGTAATCGCCGTTTAATTTCTCTAGTTACTTGGGGCATAAAAATTAAATCCCAATTTCAAAATCCAAATGACAAATGGTTAAATTTTGGGTTTTGGATTTGATTTGATATTTGGGCTTTGACATTTGAGCTTAACTTAATAACTCTTTAACTTCCTTAATTAAACCTTGAAGTTCCTTTTCAGTTTTGTCAGTGAAGCCGTCTTTAACTAATTCAGCTAATATTTTTTTACCCTTGATGTGGTCATAAAACTTCTTTTCGAGAGTCTTTATTTTAACAACTTCCACATCATCAAGATGACCATTTACCACGGCGTATAAAATGGCAATTTGCTGGCCGACTGGTAATGGTTCATACTGCCCCTGCTTTAAAATTTCAATAACCCGCTTGCCCCGCTCCAATTGTTGCTTCGTGGCGTCGTCAAGATCAGAACCAAACTGCGCAAAAGCGGCGAGCTCACGGTATTGGGCCACGTCCAGCCTTAATTTTCCAGCGACTTTTTTCATAGCCTTTACTTGTGCCGCTGAACCTACACGAGAAACTGATAAACCTACATTGACCGCTGGCCTAATGCCTTGATAAAACAAATCACTTTCCAAATAAATCTGCCCGTCAGTAATTGAAATAACATTGGTTGGTATGTAAGCTGAAATATCTCCGGCTTGTGTTTCAATAATCGGCAAAGCTGTTAAGCTGCCGCCGCCGTTCTCTTTGTTCATTTTAGCCGCCCGTTCCAGCAAACGAGAATGCAAATAAAAAATATCACCAGGGTACGCTTCACGACTCGGTGGACGGCGGAGTAATAAAGAAATCTGCCGATAAGCCACCGCGTGTTTTGATAAATCGTCATAAATAACCAAAACATCTTTGCCTTTGTCCATAAAATATTCACCCATGGCGCAGCCGGCAAACGGCGCTAAGAACGACAGGGCCGCCGGATCCGAAGCGCCAGCGAGCACCACTGTGGTATAACCCATGGCGCCGGCGTCTTGCAGTTTGGCCACCAGTTTAGCCACTTTAGATTCTTTTTGACCTATGGCCACGTAAACACAAATTACATTCTGATCGTGTTGATTTATAATGGTATCTATTGCTAAGGCGGTTTTACCGGTTTGGCGATCGCCAATAATAAGTTCGCGCTGACCGCGGCCAATAGGAATCATGGAATCAATTGGCTTAATACCGGTTTGCAGTGGCGTATTAACTGGTTGGCGAGTTAAAACCCGAGGGGCGATTTTTTCAATTGGGTAAAAATCCTCTTCCTTAATAGCACCTTTGCCATCCACCGGTTCGCCCAATGGGTTAACCACCCTACCAACTATACCTTTACCGACGGGAACAGATAAAATACGGCCCGTGGATTTAACTGTATCGCCTTCTTTAATTTCTAAATAATCGCCCAAAATCATTATACCGACCATGGATTCTTCCAAATTCAAAGCCACACCAAACACATTTTTGCCAAAATCCACCATTTCGCCGGCCTTGACTTCAGAGAGGCCCGACACTTTAGCTATACCGTCGCCCACCTCTATCACCGTGCCTATTTTTTCGCTCCTTATAGAGGCCTCAAAATCAGCCAATCGCGAGGTCAAGGCTTTTAATAAACTATCCTTACTAGGTTCTGCCATAAAAGTTATTTAACTAAATTATAATAAAGTGAATCTAAATTACCTTTTAAACTAAAATCAAACCTCTCATTATTTACCGTAACCACTAAGCCCCCTAAAATATGCGGCTTAACTTCCCACCTAATATCAACATCTTGGCCAAATTTTTTTGTAATTTCCTTGCCAATAAATTTTTGCTCAACTGGATGCAATTGCCGACGCGCCGACACTTTCACTTCTGCCCGACGAGTTAACTCGTGCCAGACGCTACCCACCTCTTGCACTATACTTTTACGCCAAGAAAACTTTTTGTCTAGCCATATACGCTGCCAAAATTTATTTACCAGTTCATTAACCCGCTGCGGCTCGGCCAAACAGGCAACCACTAATTGTTTAGCATATAATCGGGGGCTTAATCTCATATATTTTTAGACTTTGATTTATTCACCACTTCTTTCACGGCCTGTTCAATTAATTCCTTATCCAGTTTCGGCGCCGCCACTTTTCCCAACACTTTAGCCGTGGCCTGAATCACTAAACTAGCCGCTTGTTGTTTAACTTCCTTAAACATTTCATCCTTCTCGGATATAAATTTCTGCTTAACCTCAGCCACCGCCTTTTCGGCTTCAGCTTTCACCTTGGCAACAGTATCCTGTCGATATTTTTCGGCCGTGAGTTCTGCCTGCTTGTGAATGGCGGCCGCTTCGTGTTTAGCTTCTTTTATCATTTCTTGTTTAGTAATTTTGAGCTGTTCTAAACCTTCGGCTGCTGTCTTGGCATCTTGTAGCCCTTTAGAAATTTCCTCCGCCCGCTTAGTCATAACTTTAGTTAAAGGCTTTAGTGCCCACCGCCACAACACCCAAGCCACAATAGTAAAATTAATGAGTTGCGCCATCATTAATTTCCAATCTATGTGAAACGATTTTATAATATCTTCCATAAATATTTTTTAGTAGTCAACTTTCTTCAGGGCCCCTCGTCTTGAGCTTATCGAAGGGGGACCCTGCCTGAAAACAGATTACTTGATGGTAAACGCCACCACCAAACCGTAAATAGCAATCGCCTCAGCAAAAGCGGCTGCCAGTAACATAGGCACTAAAATTTTACCGGCCGCTTCCGGATTACGACCAATTGATTCCATGGCTTTGGAACCAATTTTACCAATGGCAAAAGCCGGCCCGATACCGCCAACGGCGATAGCAATCGCTTTAGCAATAGATACTAACTCCATAAATTGGACCTTTCGTGGCTACTAGCTGGGTACGACTGTTTATTATATTATTTTAAGTCGCCAGCCAATTAACCTTAATAATTAACCCTCTAGTGTTCCTCGGCAGTAGCTGCTACCGAAAAGTAAACTAAAGTCAACATAGAAAAAATTAACGCCTGAACAATACCGATAATGATTTCCAAAAATATAAATGGAATCGGCGCTATAAAAGCAATCATAATAGCAATAGATGTGAGTAGTACTTCTCCGGCAAAAATATTTCCAAATAATCGAAAAGACAGTGATGCTATTTTAGCAAATTCACCAATAATTTCTATTAAACCAACAAAAAATTTAATTGGATTAACCATGATAATAGTTGGCTCTTTAATAATTTTTCTGGGGATACTGGCCAAAGCTTTTAAATTAACAAACTTGTTAAAGTATTTCCACGCCCCAACTGCTACAATCCCAAAAATATTAGCGCCAATAACCGACATTAAAGCTAAAGCCAGGGTGGTATTAAAGTCCGCGGTCGCGCCCCGAAGCAACGGCACAAAAATTTGTTGATGGCCTTGCGTGGCAATAAAGCCAATGGAACCGACTCCGGGCAGTAAACCCAACCAATTATTTAGTAAAATAAATAAAAACACGCCAAACGCCAATGGAAATATTTTTAAAGTTTTAATCCTGTCACCAGTGACGGAATCGGCCAGGTTCAACGCCCCATCAACTATGGTTTCTACCGCCGTCTGAAACCGTGAGGGAATGGTTTTAAGTCCCTGGCGAATAAATACCGCCAGCACTAGAATAATTAAAACAACAATCCATGAATTTATTAATGAATTAGTTACTGTAAAACTACCGAAGGCCCAAATAGGCTCGGCAAATAAAGTTACTTCATGTGCCACCTGGGTTTCAGCAGATAAATTGTCAGCGCCCGGCACTTGAACATTTTGTTCATTTACCGTTTGGGTTTGCTCAACAATAATATTTGCTTCTGACATGTTGTTATTTCTTAGTATATTTTTTAACTAAATTGGCAATAGATAACGATGCTACCAATATTCCCACCGCGGTTCCGATAATAATTAGCCAAGGCTCTGAACTGTATTTTTCATCTAGCCATCTGCCCGCTAAGGCGCCGGCAATTACCGGAAATGCCATTAGCCCTGTTATTTCGCTAAATACGGCAATGCCTTTTCTTGCTTCGGGATCATCTAAAAATGCCATAAAACTTAAAAAAACAATTATCTCAAACGGGAATTATATAAATAAACTTGATTCCCGTCAAGGGTTAAAATATTTTTTGGCTAAAGTTAGAGAAAATACACCGCCGGCTGAACCAATCATCTCAATTACTTATTTTATAAATAAGAGATTTTAGCTGTTTAACCTATGAACAGAACTACCGACGACTGGTAAAACCTGCGTAGGCCAAATAGGTGCCGGCAACTGCCGCCGCCCAACTAAACCAAAACGGCACTTGCCAGGGGCCCACCACCACACCCCAACCAAAACCTGCGCGCATCAGGTGTAGTATAGCCACTAGCAAAAAGAACCAGGCGGCTACGCTGACAAAAGTCTGTTGGTGCATACTTTTGGTAATTAATGATTAATTTTTAAACCCAATTAGAAATTCAGTATCTAGTCGTTATCGGCCGGATTGTCCAACAACTCTGGTGCCACACCGGCCGCCTTACCGGAAATTCTCATAACATCTTTATCAACCTTTCCTAATTCCTTATAAGCTGTGTTATAAGAATTCACCGTCGTTCCCAAATTATTACCCAACTTTTTCATAAACTCTTCATAGCTGGATAAATGCTTGCCCAGAGATTCCACATTCTTTCTAATTTCTTTAGCCGACTCTTCTATTTGTAACGCCTTAAGGCCCTGCAACACGGTTTGCAAATAAGCTAAGAAAGATGTTGGCGAAACAATAATGACATGCCGTTCTTTAAACGCATATTCTATTAAATCTCGAGTATTAACTTTTACCGTTCCTACTTGCGCCACCAGCAAATCATAATAAATGGCTTCGTGTGGAATAAACATAAAAGCAAAATCCATGGTTTTTTCCGCTGGTTTTACATATTTTGAAGTCTCATCTATGCGCGCTTTGAGATCGGCTTTAAAAGTTTTTTCCAACCGTTCACGCTCTATTGGATCTCTTTCTTCGGCTAACCGATTATAGTTTTCCAAAGAAAATTTAGAATCAATCGGAATAATTTTATCTTTCACAAACACCACCGCATCAACTATTGTGCCGTCTTTGAACTCATATTGCATTTGGTAACTACCTTGCGGTAAAACATTTTTTAATAAAGTTTCTAAATAATACTCACCCAAAATACCCCGCTGTTTNNTGAATGGCTTTAGTTGATTCACCAAGTTTATGGTCCAAGGTTCTGGTTATTTCATTAAGTTGATTCTGAAGTAAAAGCAAACTATTTGCATCAGGTCCTGAGCCTGTCGAAGGGCGCGATTTTAAATACCAAAAAAGGGCCACAAAACCCCCTATAACTATGACTAATAAAACTATAAAATCCGTACTCATTATAATGTTAATTTAGCATAAAAAAGGTAAATAAAAAAGCGCGCTACATTGTTTGTATCCATAAGCCTTGGGCTTACAATCTGTAGATACTATAGCGCGCTTGAAAAATTAAACTGGGAAAAGCCCACGAATAGGACCACCAGTATTACTGGCATTAATTTTTGTCCAGCTAATCCCAGCTTTTTAAAGAACATTGGCCGCAGCAATTAACCACTTCCCATCTATCTGTTAAGACAAGTACGGTCGTCCACCGCGGCCAATAAAATTAAGGCGTCTAGTCAATGCAATACTCCACCCGGTTTCGGGCCATACTTCAGAACCAACTAGACGCCTGAAAAATTAAGCCGGAACCAATAAACCTGACCACCCAGCTAATTGGCAACGTGCGCATACCAGTTCCAGCAAAAAAATTTTCAGGGTTTGACCTTCTGCGCCCACCATCCAATTAAGGACATAAATCTACACCAGCCAAACCCTGATTTAGCTCACACCGTAACTTCCAGTACCGCCGAGTCAGCATTGGGTCGCAAAGCTCCCTGCCACAGCTTTTTCAACAGATGCTGAATGCGTTTGATGCGCTTGGTAGCATCACCCGCCAGCACCTTACCCCGCTTGGTGCGAGTGGCCAGCAGGTACAAGTACATTCTGGTATGCGGCCGTACGCGTGATGTTCGCGCCTTACCTTTACTATCAATACGCGTCACTGCCAAACCACAGTAAGACCGCAGTTCCCGCCAGTTTGACCACTCTCGCCAACCCACTAACCCAGCTAGCACCACTACGATTTCTGAATCTGGAAACGCCTTAACTAGCGCGTGCTCTGCCACCAGCCCTTTCAACTTCTCCATGGCTTTGTCTTTTTCTTTTTCCGCCATGTTAAATTCGTAAAGGGCCTGATTGTAGCGCCGCCGGTATTCGTTTCTGTCACTGGCCTGAACAAACTTCCCCAGCGACTGTTGGGCCAACTCCGCCACTATCGGTAACGAAGTACTATTATCCCAACAAAACGGGTCTGGATTTTCCAGCACCGGCCGCATTTTCTTGGTCCAAAGGTCAGACGGCGCCGGATTTGGCACTGGCCGACCTTTTTTAATGTCTCCGGACGATGGCTTAACCACTTCCGGAAACAGCACTGACAAGTTGGAAAGTAGATTGTGCTTGGCCCTCCTCACGTTGTTGGCCGCCGTGAGATAGGTCTCGGCTGCTTCGTTCCAGGACATATTTGATCCGGGCGGCGGACCGCTGGGCCGCTTTTCCAAAAAGAACGGTCTGCCTTCCACTCCCTGCTCTAAAAATTTCAAAGCAGTTTTCTTAAATCCGCCTCGGCTACCGGCCTTTGTTTCGACCGCCAGGTACTTGGGTTCAATACCCCGTTCTTTCAAGGCCGAAGCCAACGGAATGGCCCACCGGCGATTACCCATAAACTGAACGGCACCACTGTTGGACAGTGCCAGCTCGCGAACCTTTTCTAAGCCCGCCGAGCTGTTGGCCACCTCTACCACCCTGTCTTCTCCCATAACCACTGTATGGGTATTACGACCGATGATGATAATCATGACTATCACCTCATTATATTGTGATTTTTAAGGTTATCTACGTTTTTCCAATTCCACATAGTTTAAGCAATTTATGGCAACTTGTCAAGCGCGCTTAGGGAGTTATGTCAACTTGTTGGAACAGGCTTGATTAATATCTTGGCTAAGTCTTGAGGATTTTTGATGGTTTTTCGCGTCAAGAATTTGNNCATTGGGGCTTGTCGTCGAAGTGTCAACAAGAAGAAATAAAAAAGCGCGCCACATATCCCTTTACCACAAACATCTCTGTTTGTTTGCATATAGGTAACCATAGCGCGCTTGAAAATTAGGCTGGGAAAAGCCTTGCACATTAACCACCGTATTTAACGGCATCAGCAACCACCAGCTAATCCCAGCTTTTTAAAGAACATTGGCCGCGGCAATGTCATGTCCCATTCACACTCAACAAACGTGTCCTCCCACCACCACGGCCAAAAAATTTAAGGCGTCTAGCCACCAACCGATACCATCCCTTCCGGGACATACTCACTGAAGCCCAGCCAGACGCCGAAAAATTAAGGCGATCGGTCATTAGCTCTCACCATCCGAAAGGGACGGAAATTATTGACCAACCGACCGCCATTAAATTCTGCCGAGACTAGAAGTATGATGTCATCCCAATGGGACAATACCTGAAAGCCAGCCTCGGCACAAAATTTAGAGCCCAGCCATTATTACACACCATCCAACTAGAGGACAGACAACTGAACCAGCCGGGCTCGTGACAAAGATCATTTCGATAAAAAATTACCATGTCCAAGCAAACTGGTCAAGTACCAAAAGCTAATTTTTTTTATTGTATTAATGTGTTAACACATTAATACAAGATACAAATTAAATCGTAAATAAATATTCGGCGTTTTTCGTGGTCATGTCCAAAACTATTTTAAAATCCACCTCCTTTAGTTCCGCGATTTTGTTAGCCACCTCAACAACGTACGCTGGCTCGTTGCGTTTTCCCCGGTAAGGGTGTGGAGCCAAATATGGCGCGTCGGTTTCAACCATTATTTTGTCCAAAGGCGTTTCTTTTACAACCTCTAATAATTCTGGCGAAGCGTTCTTAAAAGTAATAATACCTGTAAACGACAAATAAAAACCCAAGTCTAAAAACTTTTTAGCCTGCTCCCTAGTTCCTAAAAAGCAATGGTTTACTCCCCGCCCGGGAAGCTTACCAGCTTTCACCGCCTCATTTAAAATTTGAAATAAATCATCATACGCCTCGCGACAATGAATAATCAGCGGCAAGTTTAATTCCGTAGCTAAATCAATATGCTGTTGAAAAGAATCGGCTTGTTTCTTTTTAACTTCCTCAATGTTTTCCCCTTTGGGAAAATGATAATAATCTAAACCACACTCACCAATCGCGACTACTTTTTTTGACTCAAGGGCCAATTTTTTATATTTATCATAATCAAAAACCTCTGCCCGGGTTGTGAAATGGGTTTCTTCTTCATCAACCTCTTGCTCATATAAATGAATGGGATGTAATGCTATGGCCGCGTATAAACCTTCCCTTTCTTCCGCCATACTTACACCGCGCGCTGAAGTGTCCCACTGACTACCGACGTTAATAATCCGCGTTACACCAGCATCATGCGCGCGTTTTATTACTTCATCGGCGTCGTCTTTAAAAGCCTTAAAATTTAAATGACAGTGGGTATCTATCATTGAGTTCACAGTTAACGGTTAACAGTTTACAGTAAATATAAATTTTTATAGTTCACAGTTAATAGTTGACAGTTAAGAGTACTTTATAATACTTTCTTTAGTCCGTTTAATATTTTCAACACCTCGTCGCAAGACAATGAAAAATCAGCCAAATCTAATTAGTAATATAATTCCGGCGCAACGCAATTTGCAACGCGGCCTCACACTCATAACATGAAGTGCGGGCTATATTTATAAAATGACCGAATTCTTTTTTTGTTCGGCCACTACCTTCGGCGATATTGAGTACTATGGAAATAGCGGCACGCCGCAACTGACTCGTTAATACAAAATCCTCCTCTTTAGGTAATTTGCTGGTTAGGGAATAAATCTTATCCACCAAATCGAGTGCCTTCCGATAAACCAGTAATTTTTCAAAGGGTGAGGACATAATACTGTGAACTGTCTACTGTGAACTAATTACTAAATAAATATGGTTGTATTTTTGTTAAAATTTCCGGCAGTAAAGGCACTAAAAAACCAGCTATTAAAATTAAAGTTTGCGCCAGCTCAGAGTTGGCTATAGCTTGAAGTATGCTGGTGGGTAAATTAAAAGTTCCGGCAAAATAAAGCACCAAGCCTAAGGCCAAGGCCCCTTCCAGCGCGCCGAATACTGCCCCACCTAAACGATTTATGCTTTTTAAAAATGGAATAATGGTAAAAATATGGAAAGTGCGGTCTAATAAATAAAAAGCAAATCCAATTAGCCTATTTATTATAAAAAATATGGCAACGAAAATAACAAACTTCATCCAATCGCCTTCAATGGAAAGCCACTGACCAATAGCTTCGTAAGCCGGTATATAAAGGCGGCCAGCCAGCCAGGCGCCCGCTATGGTGCCAATAAGGGCCCCTAGTGTGTGAATAAAACCAAACCAAAATCCAAACCAAACAAATCCGAATAAAATTAATATGAGAAAGTAATCAAGTGGAGTCATANNGCCACTAGTTCCTAGTATTTACTGTAAGCGAGGAAATAATGGTTCGGCTTTAGTTATTTTATCAGCCGTCAGAGCCTTCTGAATAATCTCGGCGGTTTGGGGCATAAAAGGGGCTAGTTGTTTCCCCACTTCCAGCAAAATAGCACACCACCGATCTAACAAAGTGGTCAATTGTATCTGCTCCCCTTGTTTAGCCAAAAGCCAGGGCTTGGCATCGTCAACCTCCTGATCTACCGCTTTCAGCCAGGACCAAATTGCGGTTAAAGCTACATCAAAACGGAAATTATGTAATGAATCGGTTACCAGTTTAGTATTCAGTTTTGATTTTACTTTGCCAGGCAACTTGCCACCTAAATATTGCTCAACCATGTTAGTTAAGCGAGAGAACGTATTACCTAAACCGTTTTGTAAATCACTAGCATAACGTTGGCGAAATTTATCTTCACTGTAATCACCATCTTCATAAGCTGGAATTTCCCTTAATAAATAGTAACGAACCGGCTCTACCCCATACTGTTTAACTAATTGCAACGGATCCACAGTGTTACCTAGTGATTTACTAATCTTTTCGTTATTGATTGTAACGTAACCATGGATAAATATTTCTGTGGGTAGAGGCAAGCCGGCTGACAGCAACATGGCGGGCCAGTAAATACAATGAAAACGGCTGATGCCTTTGCCAATTATGTGTACGCGATTTGGGTTATCCGTCCACCACTGGTGATAGGCCTCAGCGTCATCAGCATAACCTAAGGCAGTAAGATAATTAGAAAGCGCATCAAACCAAACGTACATTACCTGTGATTCATCGCCCGGTACCGCGACGCCCCAACCTTTGGCACGTTCGCGCGAGCGGGAAATACTAAAATCCTCTAGCCCTTGCCGAATAAACGACAGCATTTCATTTTTCCGGCTGTCTGGTACAATTTTTAGCTTATCTTTTGCTATTAATACTTCAAGTTGTTTTTGGTAGTTTGATAACTTAAAAAAATAATTTTCCTCGGAAACAACTTCTGGTTTAGTTTTGTGTTCTGGACATTGACCATTAATTAATTCCGGCTCGGTGTAAAACTGCTCACAACCAACACAGTAGAGGCCAGAATAAGATTTACGATAAATATCTTGTGGCTTACAGGAGCGCCACAACTTTTGCGCACCTAGGTGATGCTTCTTTTCTGTAGTTCTTATAAAATCGTCATTAGAAATCTCTAGTATAGTCGTTAACTGGCGAAACTTGGCCGACATTTCAGTGACAAAATCTTTGGTTAATTGTCCCGCTTGCTCAGCTGCTTGAACATTTTTAAGGGCGTTTTCGTCCGTACCAGTTAATAACCAGACATCTTCACCCAGCTGCCTATGGAAACGCGCTACCGCGTCGGTTTGAATTAATTCTAAAGCAAAGCCAATGTGCGGCTGAGCATTTACGTATGGGATAGCGGTGGTGATATAGTATCTTTTCATATTTCTATAACCTTATTAACAATAACAACAAACTCCCCCTTAGTCGATGAGTTATTTAACTGGCTTAAGATATCTTGGCTAGTACCGCGATAAATTGTTTCAAATTTCTTAGTAAGCTCTCGGCACACCACTAAATGCCGTTCGGGGGCAAGTCGGTTTAATTCCTCTAAGGCTTTGACAATACGGTGAGTTGATTCAAAAAAAATTACGGGAATTTTGGCTTCGGCCACTTGTTTAAAAAAAGTCTGCCGGCCCTTTTTGTGAGGTGGCCACCCTAAAAAAGCAAATTCCTGCAAATTTATGCCAGCCACAGATATAGCCGCCGCTAGCGCCGACGGGCCTGGTATAGGCACCACTTGAATGTTTTGAAGGGCCACGGCGGCCACTAACTTACCCCCCGGATCAGCCACCCCGGGGGTACCCGCGTCGGTTACATAGGCCAGAGAAAACCCTTGATTTAATTTACTCACCAATTCAGCTACATCTTTATCATCGGAGTGCTGATGCAAACTAAATAAATTTTTAGCAATTCCCAGATGAGCCAATAATTTAATAGTGACGCGTTTATCTTCACACACTATCAAATCAACAACCTGTAATATTTTCACCGCCCGCGCCGAAATATCTTCCAGGTTCCCGATGGGTGTGGCCACCAGGTACAATACTCCCGGCATTTAAACCTTGGCTCCCGTCTCCTCCTCGGGCGCTAAACTATCTACGCTGCCGCGCCAGCCCTCAAAAAAATCAGACAAAAACACCGCTACTACCGTGGCCACTGGTATGGAAAGTACCGCGCCGATTATGCCAAAAATTTTCGCGCCAACTAAAATAACCAAAATAGATACGATCGGATTTAAACCAACGGCCTTACGCATTATTGTCGGCACTAAAATATTATTTTCTAGCTGCTGTATAACCACGTAAAGCAGCAAAACCAGGAAACCCATAGTTGGCGACACCGTGAACGCCAAAAAAATAGCCGGCACCGCCCCGATAATTGGACCAATATAAGGAATGATTTCCGTAAGTCCAGCCCACAAAGCCAGAACCAATACATAATTCATCCCCAGCGCCCACAAACCTAAATATGTAAGCGCAAAAATTACCAGCATCAAAAGCAGTTGCGCCCTAAACCACTGCCCGATTTTTATATTAATTCTATTTATAAGCTGCATTAAGTATGGTTGATACTTTGCCGGCGTAACCGATCGTAAAAACTTTTTCAAACCATTCTCTTGGACAATTAAGTAAAAACTGATTACTAACACTACCATCAGCTGAATGAGTCCGCCAAAAATGGAATTAAGCGCGGTAAAGATGGATGTGGTGGCTTTGGCCAGAGACGACCCTAAATTATCTAATGCCGACTGTAAAGTGGCGGCAGTGTCAATATCTACTCCGTTCTGCAATTGCTGCAACCCCAGGACCGCGCGCCCATAAATATTTGGCAAATTAATGGCCAAAGCCCGAATTTGCTCCACCAAAGGCGGGATCAATAAAAAAATCATGGCCGAGATGACAAAAAATACAACCACGTAAATAATAATAACGCCGACCGAGCGCGGAATGCGATAACGCTGCCACCAATCCACCCACGGCGTTAAGGCCGAAGCCACAATTATGGAAATAAACAAGAGCGCCAACACATCCAGAGATAAATACAAAAAATAAATTCCCAGCATAACCAGTACGATGCGCATAATGGTACGGAAAGGAATATTTATATTAGTAGTATTGTTATTTGCTATGGGCATATTTTACTTTAACCAAGCCAGGTATGGTTTGGCGTCTCGGAACGGACCAATCATAGCTAAAGTATAGCACTGGGGTTTGATTAATGCCACCGCCACGCGCCGTAAATCGCGGGCGGTTATTTTGTTTAACCGCCTAAATAAATCAGCCGGCAATTCTAGTTTGTGCTCCTGCATGGCTTGCTTAGCTAGCCACTCACCCACACTGGCTGAATCTTCCCAGGCTAACAATAATTTTCCCCGCAAATATTGCTTGGCTTTGTTAAGTTCGGCCGGCGCCACCAGTTCTTGGGGTACCCTTTCCAACTCTTCCCGAATCAATTTAACCGCCCGCTGCAGTCGGCTTTTGTCTAAACCCGCTTGTACCGTAAACACGCCAGCGTTTTCATAGGGCGACAAAGACGCTTTTATAAAATAACATAATCCCTCCTGCTCCCGCAGTCGGTGAAACAGCCGCGAACTCATGTTGCCTCCTAAAATTATTGCTAAAAGTTCCGACGCTAAAGTATCGCGATGCCGTAATGGTAAACTCGGCAAACTTAATGCCAACTGAATTTGCTCGGTTTGCTTAAACTTTACCACCGCCGTTGGCTTTGGTTTTTTGGGCAGAACCTTATCAAAGTGAGCTATCACCCCCCGCTGCCGGACAGGAGCAAAATATTTTTCCACCAACTTTTTTGTATCGTTATTAGTTTTACCCGAAACCACCAACAGCATATTTTGCGGGTGATAAAATTTTTGTAAATAATTATTGACCTGCCTGGCGGTTAAAGCCCGCACCGACTGGCGCGTACCGCTAATCATTTTTCCTAAATTATGCCCGGGCCACATCGCCCCTTCCACTAAATCTTCCACGTACATTAACGGATTATCTTCGTACATATTTATTTCCTGAACAATCACCTCTTTTTCCCGCGCCATTTCATCGGCATCTAAACGAGGCTGCCAAACCATTTCCGCTAAAAGTTGTAGAACTTTTGGTAAATGTTCCTGGGCCGCTTTAATATAAAAACCAGTAACTTCCTTACTAGTAAAGGCATTGTAATCCGCCCCCAGACTATCTAAAAAATGGGTAAGGCTAGCAGCGGTCGGCCAAGTAACCGTACCTTTAAAAACCATGTGCTCTAGAAAATGCGACAAACCTGCTTCGGTTGGCTTTTCTAAACGCGACCCTGTCTGTATTAAGACTAAAGCGCTAACTGCCTCGGTAGAGCCCAAATCGGCAATCACCACTGGTAAACCATTAGCTAATTTATAATTGGCTCTTATTTTAATCATGCTTTAATATCAAGTTAAAATCATAACTGCCACCACTAACGCCCTAGTGAGGCAACAGAATTTGCGCAGGCCCCTTGGGTTGACAAGCAAATTCGTTTGGCCGAATAGGCGTTTTAAATAGCGTGCCAGGAGCGGGGTTGTTAGGGGTGGAGGATGGGCTTCGCCACTCCGAATCCTCCACCCCTAACAAAAAAACATAAACTACTTATACTTTTCAAATAAATAATCTGATAACTCACTTATACCAACCCTATCCTGCTTCATACTATCGCGATCTCTGACCGTAACCGCATTATCATTTAAAGTATCAAAATCAACCGTTATGCAATAAGGCGTGCCGATTTCGTCTTGCCTACGATAACGGCGGCCAATGGAACCAGTGGCGTCGTATTGAACCATCAAATTCTCGGCCAACTCATTTCTGATTTTCAACGCTACCTTAGTTAGTTCTAGCTTTTTAGACAATGGCAAAATAGCCGCTTTAATTGGCGCTAAATCCTTGTGTAACTTTAGAACCACTTCTTCCTCTTTATTGGCTTCTGTGGTGGTAGTCCGGCCACCAGCCACCACCTCATAAGCATTTAGTAGGAACGCCAGCACCGCCCGGTCCACGCCACCGGAAGTTTCAATAACCCAAGGGGTGAACTTTTTACCAGTTGCTTCGTCAGTGTATTTTAATTCTTGGCCGGAAAATTTTTCATGACGTGATAAATCCCAGTCGCCACGGTTGTGTACGCCTTCTAATTCTTTAAAACCGTCTAACCCGGCAAAGGGAAACTTAAATTCTATGTCCACCGCCCGCTTAGCATAATGAGCTAATTCATCTGGTTTATGCTCGCGTAGATTTAAGCTGGTTTTGGGAATGCCATAATTTTGGTACCAATCCTGCCGCCGCTTTAACCAATCGTCAAACCATTTATCAGCTTCGGTGGGGGCCACAAACCACTGCATTTCCATTTGCTCAAACTCNNAATTTCATTTCTAAAAGCTTTGCCGATTTGGGCTATGCCAAAGGGCAGTTTTTGCCGGCTTGATTTTACGACTAAATCATAATTAACATAAATACCTTGAGCTGTTTCGGGACGTAAATAAACTTGGGCCGCCTCGTCCTGTACTGGCCCCAACCAAGTCTTAAACATCAAATTAAAATCCCGCTTCGCCGTCAGCTCACCCTCACACTCCGGACAATGAAGCTCGGCCACTGTGCGCGGCGGCTCGTGCTGCCATTTGGGGTAAAGAGACCGAAAATCTNNATGCCCCGATGCCTCCCAAACTTTAGGATGCATTAATATAGAAGCATCTAACCCCACTATATCTGGCTGCCTTTGCACCATTGCCTTCCACCAAGCCTTTTTTACATTATTTTTTAGCTCCACCCCTAGCGGGCCGTAATCGTAGCAAGAGTTTAGGCCGCCATAAATTTCCGACGACGGAAAAATAAAACCACGCCGTTT
>DOPF01000038.1 GCA_003512705.1 Patescibacteria group bacterium | reverse complement strand
GAAAATGCGCGAACCTTTTTTGAAAGAAAAAGCTGAACCCGCCCCGCGGCTCCGCAGCCTCGGCAGGAATCGAACCTCGATTACAAGCTCTCCGCCGGAGGCGGATAAACTCCAGCTCGCATTCCCCGCCTGCCCTAGCCATTGTCCCCAGGAGGAATCGAACCTCCATCGCAAGCTCCGCAAGCTCGCGTTCTATCCATTAAACTATGGGGACACAGGTCAGGGCGGGCAGGTATCCATTGTCCGCCTCCATTGACTGGTGGTGAGGGGGTCAGCCTGCGGCTGATGACCCGCAGGGTCAAAACTACGGGCGTAGATACTAAAAAATAGCTTTAAAGCTACCCCAGTGTAGGTTATTTTTTTTACTTTGACAAGTTTACCCCCATACTTACTTATAAGTGTGGGGGCTCATTGAATTTTCAGCATTCTCGATAGAGCTTCTGACGTCGGTTCGTCTTCGCGCTCTAAATTTTCGGTTAGATATTTAGACAGCACCTCACGCACTTTTAACGGATTCATGTCAACCAAAGGAATAGATAAGCGGGGATTAAAAGAATTTTTGGGTTGTATATAGAGTGATGTTACTTCGGGTGGATGGTAGGCAATCCAAAAGTGATCCAATTCTTTCCACGGCCATAACCGTTTGCCAACAGTAATTCCCGATTGATGAATATTAAAATCTAACCATTCTGCTTCTTTATGGCTATCTAACCAAATAATTACCGCGCCAATAATAACTATTACGGCAAATAAAAAATTTACAACCATTATGGCATATATGACCAGTACCAGAGTAATAACTCCAGCGGTAATCCACCAACCTTTGCCTCTAATCAAATTTCGGCTGGCCGGAAACTGCCAACTTAATAGTTTATTACCCAAATTCGTCCGATTCTCTAAGTTTAAATTTATGCTCATGACTAAGCTAATTATACCCCCTCCGTATAGAGTAGGCAATTAAAATTGTAAGTGATATAGTAAGGGTATGTTAGACAAAAAGTTTTTTACGCAAATAAAAAAGCAATATGCCGCCACCGCCACCGACCGCCGCCGCGTAGCGGCGTTATCCAGCGAGGCCCAGCAATTAGCCAAGCAGGCAATTTTTGCCATGCAGCGGGCCGATTTAGTCCAGGCAAAAAAATTAATTGCCCAATCGCAAAATTTAATTGTGAATTGCAAAAAAATTCGTTTAGCCAACAGTGAATTGGATTCACAAGGCAGTTTTCGAGCCGCCTTAGAAGAGTATGTTGAAGCGGTTTTATTTTTTCAGGCGTTGACCGGCGGGCGGGTGGGGCCGCTGCCTAAAATAAACGTGCCTTTAGAAACTTACTTGGGCGGCTTAGCCGATATGGTTGGCGAGATTACACGGCGCTCAGTAATTTTAGTTACCGAAGGGAAGTATCAAGAGGTGCGGGCATTGGCTAAAATTGCCGCTGCCGCCGTCGGCGAACTGGCGCAAATGAACTTAGTCGGATATTTGCGCAATAAATTTGATCAAGCTAATCAAGCCCTGCGGAAACTAGAGAGTATATTGTACGATTTATCTCTCCAAAATAAATGACAAGCCTATTAGTTGGCCGGGTAGTCTCGGGCTTGGGTGAGGGTAGGCACCTGGGATTTCCAACGGCTAATTTAGAATTGTTGTCGGGTTCGCGTCCGCCGGCGGGAATTTATTTAGCCAGGGTAAAAGAGTTAAACCAAGATTGGCGGCCTGGGTTATTAGTATCGGGTGTGCACTGGGAGGTCAAAGATGTACCGAGGATAGAAGTTTATCTGTTAGATTTTAACGGCAATCTGTATGGTCGGGAGTTGCAAGTTGAAGTGTTAAAAAAAATTCGCGAAGTATTAAAAATTAACGACAGCCAGGCGCTGCGTCAACGCATAGAACAGGATATAGCTGAGGCTAAAGTTTATTTTAAATCCGGATAAAGCGGGTGGCTGTCGGTTAGTTCTTTTACTCCTTTTCTAACCGCATCTAATTTTACTGAATCATCGGGGTTCTTTAGGGTAATTGTAATTAATTCACCCACTTTTACCATATCTTTTTCGGTAAAACCGCGACTGGTTAAAGCGGGCGTGCCCAGGCGGATACCCGAAGGGTCCAGCGGTTTGCGGGTGTCATAGGGAATCATGTTTTTGTTCATCGTAATACCCACACTGTCTAATAATTCTTGAGCTTGTTGGCCGGTTAAGCCGAGTGGAGTAACATTGGCCAGTATTAAATGATTATCTGTTCCTCCGGTAATTAAACTTAACCCGCCGGTTGTTAGTGCTTCTGCCAAAGTTTTAGCATTTTTCACAATTTGTTCGCCGTATTTTTTAAATTCGGGAGTGGCCGCTTCTTTAAGCGCTACGGCAATGGCGGCGGTTTGATGGTTGTGCGGTCCGCCTTGTAATCCGGGAATAATAGCCGCGTCAATCAGTTCGGCCAGATTACGTTTGCTATCAGGGTGGTGAACATCATGTAAGCGATCAGCCGCTTTAGGAACCAAAATCATAGCACCGCGGGGCCCCCGCAAAGTTTTGTGCGTAGTAGTCATGATTACGTCGGCATAAGGCACGGGCGACTGGTGAACGCCAGAGATTACGAGGCCGGAAATATGGGAAATGTCAGCTAATAAATAGGCATTAACTTCATGAGCAATGGCAGAAAATTTGGCAAAGTCTATTTGTCGGGGATAAGCTGTAGCGCCACAGATGATTAATTTGGGCTTCTCTTTAATGGCGATGGCTCGTATGGCTTCATAGTCTAGTAAATGAGTTTTAGGATCAACGCCATAATTTACGGCCCGGTAGTATTTGCCCGAGAAGTTAACTTTGTAGCCATGAGTTAGGTGTCCGCCTTGAGCCAGTTCCATTCCTAAAATCGTATCGCCAGGATTTAGCAAGGCAAAGCAAACTGCTTGGTTAGCTGGCGAACCGGAATAAGGTTGTACATTAGCGTGCTCTACGCCAAATAATTTTTTAGCTCTGTCCCGGGCTAAATTTTCCACTTCATCAATAAATTGGTTGCCGCCATAGTACCGTTTACCCGGGTACCCTTCAGAGTATTTATTAGTCAAAATTGACCCCATTGCCTCCATGACGGCCAGGGACGTAAAATTTTCCGAGGGGATCATTTCCAAGCCATCGCGCTGGCGGGCTAGTTCTTTTTCGATCCAGCCTTTTATTTCTGGGTCCATAGTATTTAAGTGTTGCATAAGCATCATAATGTTAGCGTGAAGGAGAGATTTTTGTCCACTTTGATTTATTTGGCGCCAGCGATAACTTATCCACAACCCGCTTCTTGACTTATTATTTACTATGTATTAATGTGTTAATACACTAATACAAGGCAATAATTTGATTATATATTTATGAAAAGGGGTAAAAAATGGAATCGGCAAGAAACTAACGAGTTATTTGCGGCTGTGCTCAAGCTTAAAAATATAGATGAGTGCCGGCGGTTTTTTAGGGATTTATGCACCCCCGACGAGCTGGTAGATATGTCTGACCGGTTTCAGGTCGTAAAAATGCTGGCGCGGGACTTGGATTATCGTGACATTGCTGGTCGGCTTAATATGAGTACCGCTACCGTGGCTCGGGTAGCGCATTGGTTGAAACAGGGTATGGGGGGATATAAATTAATTCTTAGTCGGCTTGATTTATTAAAATAATATTATTTGTTTAATGGCTGTATTAATGTGTTAACACATTAATACAGAGATAAGCGAGACTTATAAATATGTATAATTTATTTATTTCAAATTTAAATCATCATAACACTTCTTCGGCTCGTGCCGAGCGGTAAGTGGTGCTTTTAAAATAAATTATAGTACCCCTAACCCCTCTCGCACGAGAGGGTGTTTTGTTCTTTAACAACTTAACTCACATAACCAAACAACAAATGCAGAGGCGGAATATGCTTGTCATTGATATTGATATACTTTTAGAAAAGCTTGGCATTTTAGAGAAATGGGTGATGAATGAAGTGCGTACCCGATTGACATATAATATACCCGTTCGGGTGTATACATCCCCTTTGGAAGCGCAGCAAGATGATACTATTGATGCCTTAGCTAAAGACGGTTGTTTATGGTACCTTGCTAAAGGTACTCAATGGCTGATTCTGTTGGGGGATTTTACCGACAATGATGATTCCGAACGAGTGGCACAATCTGCTAGTGGGGGTAAAGGTGCTGTATTTTGCGATGGGCTTTCCGGTGGATTGGAGCACTAGCGGCATTAATTCACTATGCTAGGGTAAATTATCCGTGTTATCGATAATACCCCCGTTATCTGGCGGTACCTGATAGGAGAAATAAAAATGGGTAAATCCATTTTTTCATCTTCGGACAGCCGTGACAATAAAGTTACCGTCGAGAAAAACGAAGGTAGTGATATTGTCAAAATAGGTACCCTTGGTATCTGTGGTGGCGATAGCTATTCTGTTAAGGTAAATGACCGCACGGTCTCTACCACAGACACACGTAGCGACGCCATTGATAAGGCTGCCGAGCGCAGTAAGCGATAAGTAATTTTTATATCGCAAACGCAATCTTTGACTAGCAAGTCAACGATATACCCAATATTATGGGTGGCGGGTTTTAATATAAACCCGCCTTTTATTTTTCTTTTCAAAAACACCAAAAAAAGGTAAAATAATAGTATTAATAGTTAAGATAATTACTATGAAACGAATAGCTTTGGCGAT
>DOPF01000077.1 GCA_003512705.1 Patescibacteria group bacterium | reverse complement strand
AGATAGTCAAGCCCCAATGCTTGGCATTGGGGTAACCAAGCCGCTTGACAAATCCTAAAATCGTTTACATTAGCGCGTAAATTACGTAAACTTAAGTTATTAAAAGTTTTCCACATGAACATTATTGTCGGCGCAAAAAATTTTAAACTCACCCCCGCGCTTACCAGTTACGTCGAAGATAAAATAAGAAAATTGGAGCATTTTTGGGGCAGGATTATTAGAGCCAATGTAGAACTTTCTACCGCGCGCGTTAAGTCTGCCGGCGAGCAGGCGCACGTTAGGGTGTGGCTGGAAGTGCCGGGGCCTGATATTGAGGCCGAGGTTGAGGGGCCGGATATGTATGCCGCCATAGATTTAGTGATGCCCAAACTGGAAAGGCAAATTGGACGAGCCCGCGGCAAAGCTAAAGCCATGTCGCGCCGACCCAGAAGGTAAAAGATTATATGACCGGAATGAAAAAATTTTGGAAATTAGGACGGGCTGATTTAAGCACAGATTTTTTTGACATCAATAAGCAAGGGCAGCTAGTGGTTAAGGAAGGTAATTATCAGTACAATCTTTATGATTTAGTGAAAAAGTTTAATTCACCGCTGGAAGTGGCATTCCCCTTTATTATCGAGCATCGGCTGCGGCGGCTGATGGAACTTTTTAACGATACCCTCAAATCATACCGGTATCGGGGAAAGTTNNGGTTGTGGGAACAAGGGCAATTCCATAATCGTATTCGCGTCATTTGCAACGGTCCAAAAACGAATTACTATTTATCACTAATCGGTGAATTGCGCGACAAAGGTCTGCAAATTACACCGATTATAGAAGATAAGTATGAATTGGCGGCGCTAAGTAATTATCGCGGTGAGGTCGGGATAAGGTTAGATCCTGATGTTAAAATACGAGCCCGCTGGGATAAAAAAATAAATCGCTTTGGCATGTCGGCAGAAGAAATATTGTCCTTTGGCAGAATTCGCAACCTCAAGCTGCTGCATTACCATATGTCTAAGCAAATAGAGTATCAGGAAGATATGATTGCACCGGTCAAAAAAGCCATGGCGGTTTATGTTAAATTGCATAAGAAAAATCCTAATTTAGACATGATTGACATTGGCGGGGGTTTCCCGGTCCCGTTTGAGGGCAAACCACTGTTTTCGGTAGAATCGGTGGTCAAACGAATAGTCAAAATTATTTACAAAGCTAGTGAGCGCGCCAAAATTCCTAACCCCGATATTTTGTGCGAATGGGGAAGTTACTTAGTAGCCCCGGCTCAGGTGACCATATACCAAGTGTTGAATGAAAAGCACATTGAGCAAAAAGCCACTGCGCGAACCTGGTATATTATTGATGGCAGTTTTATGAACGATTTAAAAGATACGTGGGCTATCCACCAAAAATGGCAAGTGGTGGCGGTAAATAATTTAGATGCCAGAAAATTGTCACGCACTTGGCTGGCCGGATTATCTTGCGATTCCGACGACAAATATACCGCCGGTGGTAATTATGTGTTGCTGCCGAGGCTAGAGGATTTGGAAAACGGCGATCATCAGTATGTGGCTTTTTTATCCACCGGCGCATATCAAGATGCGTTAGCCAGTCATCATTGCCTATTATCTAGCCCGGCTAAAATTATGGCCCAAAACGGCGTGTTAACCATTGCCCGCAAGCGTGAAACTGCTGAAGATATAGGTAAGCGTTTTGGGTGGTAAATTTTGTCATTAACCACTTTTTCATGACTAAAATCAACGGACCAGTTAGGTCATTTATTGATAAACATTATCTGCATTTTAATGCCGCCACAGTTGTGGACGCAGCCAAGGAGTACATTAAGTTTCTAGAGCAAGGCAACAAAATGATGCTAACAATGGCCGGCGCCATGAGTACGGGCGAGTTGGGGTTGTCGCTCGCCGAAATGATACGACAGGATAAGGTTCACGCTATTACCTGTACGGGTGCAAATCTGGAGGAAGACATATTTAATTTGGTGGCGCATAATCACTATAAACGCGTACCGCATTACCGGCAGTTGTCGGCCGATGATGAAGTCGAGCTATTAGAACAAGGCTTACATCGCATAACCGACACTACTATTCCCGAAGAAGAAGCTATGCGCCGCATTGAGCGGCAGGTTATAAAACTATGGCAACGGGCCGATGACAATAATGAGAGGTATTTTCCCTACGAATATATGTATCAATTGATTCGGGAAGGGTTGATCAAAGAATTTTATCAAATTGACCCCAAAGATTCGTGGGTGGCGGCGGCCTGCGAAAAAAACCTACCAATTTGGACACCAGGCTGGGAAGATTCTACCTTGGGTAATATTTTTGTGGCCCTAACGAGAGGGCGAGGTAAAAATTATTACAAAAAAAATATTTCTAATATCGGCATTGTCAAGTCCGGTTTGGAACAAATGTCAGCCTTAATTGATTGGTATTTGGCCAATACTAAAAAAAATTCTATCGGTTTTTATCAGATAGGCGGCGGGATTGCTGGTGATTTTACAATCTGTGTGGTTCCATTAATTCAGCAGGATTTAAAAATCAATTGTAAGTTGTGGGGTTATTTTTGCCAAATTTCCGACTCTACCACTAGCTATGGTTCTTATTCGGGTGCGGTACCTAATGAAAAAATTACCTGGGGTAAATTAGGTATAGATACACCAAAATTTATTATTGAATCTGACGCCACTATTGTTGCCCCATTAATGTTTGCGTATATCCTGAATCAATGAAATTGAATTTTAGGCAATCATTTCAACCCAAGCCTTTTTTGGATTTATTCGCGCTGGGGCGGCGGCCGCCAATAACATTCCCAAGCAGTGACGCTGTTATTGTGCCTTATGGTTATGAAGGTACCGTTACTTTTGGACATGGCACCAACCAGGGACCGCGGGGTTTGATTACCGCGTCGTATCAAGTGGAAACTTTTGATGACGAGTTATTAGATGATACACAAAATCAAATAAAAATATGGACTACGCCGCAACCACCGATACCAAAAAATCCCGAGGCGGCTTGTCGGCAATTGCGCAATATTGTTAACGAGATAATTAGCCTAAAAAAATGTCCAGTGGTCATCGGCGGTGAGCACACAATTAGTTATGGCATGGCCCAGAGTTTAAATGCTAATTATAAAGATGTTTCGGTTTTGGTCTTTGACGCGCATATGGATTTGGGTGATCGTTATTCCAAACGTGACTTTACCCACGCCGCTTGGCTTAAGTATTCTTTAAAATTGCCGAACATTAAGTGCGCTACGCTAGTGGGTATAAGAAATTTTAATAAGATTGAGTATGAGTATTGGCAAGCTCATAAAAATAAAGTGAATGTTTTTTTGGCTAGAGATAAAAAGCAGTGGTCTATAAAAAAAATAGTTGATAGTTTAAGTGAGAATATTTTTTTAAGTTTTGATATTGACGCCTTTGACTCAAGTGTAATGCCGGCTACCGGCACCCCCGAACCTGGCGGATTATATTGGGATGAGGTTCTGCCCATAATCAAGGCGGTGGCGCTTAAAAAGAATATTGTGGGTATGGATTTGGTGGAGTTGGCGCCGATTAGGGGTTTTCAAGCCCCTGACTTTTTGGCCGCAAAATTGTTGATGAAAATGATTTTGTATAAATTTAGGGCCAGTCAATTAGTCGGTAAGTAAATAATAAATAAAAAAAAACCCGAAGCGCGATTGGCTCCGGGTGCATTTCAGTTGAAAGAGCGGGGGTTAGCCGGTGACGAAAATGGGCCGGCAGGGGGGCACCTTATCCGCTGGCACTATACGCAGCGCCGGGAGCAGGCCGCGCCTGGCTGCGGCCGGGATCTTTCGTAAAAGAGCGGCAATTTGGCGTTCCTCTTCGGCGTAAATCGTGACTGCGTCAGGTAGAACTGAAAATTTGACGCCATCATCGAGTAAGTAGCAACCGACATCCGCGGTAGCGGAGACATCTCCTGCGACTATGCGCGAATGGAGAAAAGTTTTGAACCCGACGGTATTATCTCCACGGGTTTCAATATGATACATATACGGCATGTTAAGCCTTTCGTTTTATGTTTTTGGGAGTTTTTTAGTATTGCTATTATTCTATCCGACATAGTTCCCCTTGTCAAAGCAGGCAAATCATAGTAGAGTAAATCGTACTGT
The DNA here is from genome assembly GCA_003512705.1 of Patescibacteria group bacterium. Lineage (GTDB taxonomy): Bacteria > Patescibacteriota > Patescibacteriia > Veblenbacterales > UBA10138 > UBA10001. The sequence goes on along the minus strand of DOPF01000077.1, from coordinate 1,043 downwards.
ATGCCCCGTAATACAACTTTGCCTAGCCTTACCCCCACTGATTTTATATGTTGGTCTATGTATATACAGCCATCTTTTTTTGTAATTAAACGAAGCCTAATCGGCTATTAATAGCCGGGCAAGGTTGATATACTGGGTATGTCTTTTTTATCCAAAATTTTTGGCGATCCAAATGCGCGGGTAGTGGCCGACCTACAACCTTTGGTTGAGCAAATAAATGAATTAGGGCCAGAAGTTGAAAAATTATCGCCAGTAGAATTAAAAGCTAAGTCAACCGGGTTTAAAACCCAACTTCAAGGCGGTAAGTCTTTAGACGATATTTTACCCGAGGCTTTTGCGTGTGTTCGAGGGGCGGCTAAGCGTGCCCTGGGGCAGCGGCATTTTGATGAGCAATTAGTTGGCGGAATCGTATTGCATCAAGGCCAAATAGCCGAAATGAGAACCGGTGAAGGTAAAACTTTAACCGCAACTTTAGCGGTGTATTTAAATGCGCTGGCCGGCCAAGGGGCGCATGTGGTTACGGTTAATGATTATCTATCTCGTCGTGATGCGGTGTGGATGGGCCAGGTTTACTATGCTTTGGGGATGACGACGTCCTGCATTAATCATGAGCGCGCGTTTGTTTATGATCCCGAGGCGTCGAATGAAGATGAGACATATAATGGGCTTAAGGAGGTGCCGCGGCGGAAAGCTTACGAAGCCGATATAACATATGGCACCAACAATGAATTTGGTTTTGATTATCTGCGCGACAATATGGTTTGGCAAAAAAACCAGCAAGTCCAACGGCCATTGCATTATGCCATAGTGGACGAAGTTGACTCTATTTTAATTGACGAAGCGCGGACACCGCTTATTATTTCAGCTCCAGCTGAAGAAGCTACTGAAAAATATGTTGACATTGCCAAGTTTGTGGCGGGGTTAAAAGAAAATGAGGATTACAATTTAGATGAAAAAATGCGCGCGGCCACCTTAACCGAAGGGGGGATTGGTAAAGCCGAGCGCTGGCTGGGTGTAGAAAATTTATACACTGGCGCTGACAC
>DOPF01000032.1 GCA_003512705.1 Patescibacteria group bacterium | reverse complement strand
AAAACTTCCGCGCTCTTGGCAATAACTTCCGCGGTAAAACTAGCTTTAGCCTCATTATTGGTTTGGTTAAAATCAAGCTCGCGTGCGCTCACGACTGCTGAAATTTCTCCGCTTATAGCTTTCACTGATGATAAAACCAAATTAAGCTCCGCGGCCGCAAAATTATTTAATCTGATGAAGGTCCAGCTGTTTTTGTTTTGGTCAAAAACGCCGTCCGTTGGTGTAGCCTGAACCAGCTCTAACCCTTCAGGCAGTGTGAGCTCCGCCACCACATTTTGAGCCATAGTGGGCCCATTGTTAATTAATTTTACAGTAAGCCCGGCCTGCTCCCCCTCATTTATAGTAATACTCTCGTTCGTGAATTTTATGGCAAGGTCAGCCAAAGGTGTCGGGCCACTGCCACTCCCTCCTAAATAATTACCAGTTTTAACCGGATAACTTTTACCTGCCAAGGCCACCACCGCGTAAGCAGTCATACCGGCAGAACCCGCGGGGTCGCCTGCTTGCCATTTGAACGAGCCATCGCCGGTTTGCAAAGTTAATAAAAATTCCTGCGGACTAACGCCGGTCTTTTGCCAACTCGCCGGGTCCAAACTTAATTTAGTAAACGCCCCTATCACCCAGGAGGTGGACGCGGAATCGGACGCTTCACAGCCTGGCCAAAAACACGGTAGCTGATACGGGAAACCAGCATCATTATTTTGCTGGCTCGCGAGATACACCACCGCCTCTGATACAGGCGAATCAGACGCAGTGTAGCCAGCTTCTGCTAAAGCCATCAAGACCGCGGCTGTATCGTTCGTATCAGAATCAAACCCTACTCCCCAACTCCAGCCCCCGTCAGTATTTTGATTATCAACTAAGAATTGGGCTGAACTTTTTATTAGAGTATCGCTTGATGGCGTGCCGACTGCAGAGAGCGCCATAATGCCCCAGGCATCATCATTAATGAGCGAAGTGTCGCCAAGTTGCCCGGACTGTACAAATGACTTTAAGCCAGTGATTAAATCCGTGCCAGTATAAGTGGCTGGATTCTTGCCTGCTGCCACCAGCGCCATAATGCGTTTGGCATAATCAGTTACAGACGAGCCAGAAAAGACTTGCAACGGCGCTGGGTCCACTGTTTCCCCAGCNNCATAGGTAAGTAAGCTGTTACGTAACAAGTTACGTAATATATTAAGTAATAAAATTTATTAATTAAATCTTGTTTGCAACTTCTGGAGCCGAAGTGGGGCAACAGAATTGTGCGTGTTTGTGGACGTTGCGCATAGCAAATTCGTTTGGCCCCACTCGGCGAACCCTTCTTAAGCGTGCCTAGGGTGGGAGTGCAGAGGGTAGGGGGCGGGCTTCGCAACTCTGAGCCACCTACTCTTTGCAAAAAAATTCAAGAATTATTTTGCTAGCAACTTCTCTAGAGAAGTTGCGCAAGAGTCGCCACGCAGGTCTGCAGCTCTGCAGTGCTCGTCGCCTTCACTGACTGGCGCTATACACAATCGGCCACAACACGCGACCAGTCGGGCGTTCATGACGCTTCCCTGCCTACCGCAGGCAGGCGCTCTGCTAACGAGCCTACGACATGGTGGCACAAAGTAAAAAGAACAATTTTTAAAATTAAACACCTCACTCGTGAGGAGTGAGGTGGCACGACAAGCAATGTAATGGGCTTTACGTAAACCACTTCCCCTCTCGCGAAGGAAGCTAATTCGCACATGAACCACCCCGATGCCTCTGAGGTTCGGAGTACCGCGGTCATAACAACAAGGTGCGGTAGTATTCAGTAATCGGGCTCGTCCGTTGTAACAACGGACATACCGTAGCGGGACTGCGCCGGACTTTCCGCCTAGGGCGGATCACCGGACTTCCCTGAATGCTGGCTAATTGGAAATGAACTTAAAGTCTAGCTTTTTCTGCAAAACTCTTCAAAATCAGTTCAATCTCAGTTAACGACTTTTGACATAGCCATAAAACATCCACGTTCTCACCCTCTAGTAAATATAAAACTTTAATTTCGACCCTAGGATTTAACCTAGCGTCAAGGCGACCTGATATTGCTCCCTTATCTACCCTTAAATAATCAACAGGCACGCCATTTACTAAACAATTATTCATTGTGACACTAGCTCTATCGCTAATCCTTATTACATCACCAAGTACTAAGCTTATATCTCTTTTTTTTTCCTGAGCAACCAATCGCCAGTGTCCAAGGTTATAATAATCCCTCAGGTATTTTATCCATTTGTTACTTGTATGATACGGCTGAGCTTTCTCAATAATTTTATATACTTCTGGACTAATAGTTTCTAAATCCGCTGCATTAAATTTTCCTAACTGACCTTTTATATCTTCAACTTTATCACATATAGGGAAAGTTGGTTTTGAAGCTTTAGCATCCTGAACAGACAAATGTGGTTTAATCCTATTAATGTAATACTCGGACATAATATTATCTAGAAGTCTCCTGAGGCGAGAAATGATATCCTGGGCAGTATTAAGTACATCATCCGATACCGTCGGTGAACTATCCTTTTGACACAAGCTCACTAATTCTGTGATTCTCTTTCTAAGGTAACTTACTTGTTTTTCAATTTGAGTCATAGTGGCTCCCTAAGCCTAAGAAAATAAGAATGCTGAAAATATCCGTAATAAAATCTATATCCTGCCTGTTATTCAGCCAACTCATGACTCTCATATCTTAATATTTTCAAGTTTAAAAGTTTCTATTTTAAAACCAAAATAGAGTGCCAGGCCAGAAGAAAAATAATAATACACAATCCCCGAACTAGCTTCAAACAAATGTAACACGGAAAATATTAATAATGATAAAGCTATTAGTCTCGGAAAATAATTAAATATATATGATGACCACGGCTTATCATGACCATCATGTGTTATCGAAACAACAAATGCTAAACAGGAAAAACCAATAAATGCAAACGGCAAAACCCACAACAAGCGATATAGGTAATCAATATCGCTTACCACTTCTTTAGGGAAAAATGCGTCTCTATTGTTTATTACAACCGCCAGTCCACCCATACTAAATAAAAGAATCCAAGTTGCCCATCTAAATCGTCTGTATTCCGCAACACCAATTTTTTTACATAGTTTTTTAAACATATTCTCTTCCTAGATGACCTTTTTTAATAGGCTTATATATAAAGTCGCTAACTAATAGCCAAGCCCCAAACATCGCTCCTGTAAAAATAACGTCACCTAAAGCCATATTTCGGAAAAAAGGAATGCCCATTTCATAAGCCAACATTAAACCGGCGGCGGTTTTGGGGTACCAAGCGCCGCTAGCCCACACGGCGAAATTAGTGGTAATAAAGAAAAAAGTTGAGGAAGCCAATGATGCAGCCAAGACGCGATGCGGTTTAATTTCTTTAATCCAACTGCCGAATAAAGTCATAATGGCTAAACTGCCGTAAACCGTGAGCATTACTGGCATATGGTAAAACCCAAGCGACAGGTCGGAAATGAACATAGCAACCAACGGCACACCAATCGCCCATTTCCTGGGCAACACATAGCCAGCGAGCAAACACACAGCGATAAGTGGCGTTGCGTTCCACACATGCGGCATTAGTCGGCCGGCAACTACTAAGCCTACGAGAACAACTGAAATAATAATTTTGTTTTTCATGGTTATTAATCTTATAACTCTGAAGCGCTAAAAGTCCACAGCACCGTTTCCCCACCCTGCAAAATAAATTTATCGGCGGCCACTTGCGGCTGACTGCCATTCACATAATACTGCCAATACATTTTATTATTCCCATTAGCCTTATCCCCTATTTTTTTCACAAAAGCGCCGAGCGAAGAACTGCGGTCAACTTCGGTGGTAAACCTTTCCTGCTCCCCGACTGTTTCCAATAAGCCTAAAACGGTAGGCGGATTGGGCAGTGGCAGTGAAGCGTAGCTTTTAATTAACTCCCCATTATTTACCAATAAAGA
>DOPF01000037.1 GCA_003512705.1 Patescibacteria group bacterium | reverse complement strand
CAATAAGAAAACGCCTTCATTTAAAAAGGCGCTCTTTCTTGTGGTGGCTAGAGGGAGTTAAACCCTCACTAAAGGCTCCGTCCGCGCCGCCGGCTGGCCGCCCCTGGCGGGACAGGCAGGCCTTTGTGTAACAGTTATCATCTCGGGGGTGGCCAACGGGGATCGGACCCGTATCAGTGGCTCCACAGGCCACTGCTCTACCATTGAGCTATGGCCACCNNTAAATGAGATTAACACAATTTTTACTTATATTCAAGCTCGTCTTCGTACACACTGTCTATTACCGAAATCCAGGTATTGCCTGGTTGCAGTGGTAAAACTGAACCATCTTCATAAACAAACTTGGTGCGCTCTGATAAAGAGGTTCTTTCCCATTTACCCTTAAACATTTGACCATCAACAAACACATACGCCAAACCCCCGCCTACCGTCGTAATGTTGACCCTTAATTCAGGGTCTTTGGGAATAGGAGTTACATCGGTAAACATCACCACTAAATTTTTTGTTTGTAAAATCCCATTGGTAGTTTTGTCCACGTGCTCTTTGCCATCCATTAATCTTTTATAAACCCCGGCCGCGGTATCATAATTCCACATTACATCATAGTCGAGCGGCACATATGGAACAATAATTTCATTAGCCATAACACCGCCAGTTGCTTCGGGTACTGGTGTGATAATAAAAGGCTCTAAACTTTGAGCGGTCACGCGCCAATCTCTTTCCTTAGCATAGTCGTAAAATTTAGCCGCATCAGTAAATAAATTATGCGGCGCAGACAAATTATCATCGCGCCAGTAAGCTGGCCCATAAAAAAATTCATTAACGTCTTGCAAACCCTCGACGCCTTTAGCTAACTCATCTAACGCTTCGGGTGATCCGCCGCTGTGGGCATAAATTGCGCCATACTCACGCGCCCAATCTATAAAGTACGACCGAGCGCTACGCACTGGCCCTAAACGCGAAGGCAACCCCTTTTGAAAAATCGCCAAAAACCTAGTAAGGCCGCCTTCAGTAGGCGCTTCCCAGACTATGTCGGCAAATGATAAGCCCGATTGCGGGCGTACAGTTTTAAAATTTTCTATTACCACGGCCAGCGGCCGGCGTGTAGCCACCTCTTCGGTTACCGGCTCACCAGTTAAGGGCGATAACCAACCAGTGCCCCCCACCATACCCGCAACATTTTCATTAGTTAAATTTCTAACTTTTAATTCACCGTTATTGTAACGGCTAAATACCATAAACACACCCACTAACAAAACCACCAGCACCACACCGCTAAACCAGGTGGCATATTGCCAAAACCGCACTTTGGTAACAGGACGCGCTGTTGCCGGTGGGGGCAGGGTGGCCACTGTAACTTTATCTAAAATTGGGGTTGACTGCGAAACTACAACCTTAATCTTTTTGCTGGGCAATTTACTGCCACTGGTGGCGCGAGTCACTTTTACCTTAACGACCTTTTTGGGTAAGTTTGATTTTTTTGTTTTAGGCATACCCCGTATATCAACTTCCAGAGCCAAACATCAACTGACGTTTATACTCTATTAATCTTAATCCTAAAAACCGTCGACCTTGAGTGGTTTTGAGATAATGTTCACGACGTTTGGCATCTTTCATATTCAAGCAAGCCTCAAAGTAAATTAGTTTAAATGGTAAACGAAATTTAGTTGAAAAATTTAATCCTTTATTATGCTCTGGTAATCTTCTTTTCAGACTATTAGTGTAACCTATGTAATAATCGCCGTCTTTCAGACTTTCCAATACATAAGTATACCAGAGCATACTGGAAGTTGTATTACGGGGCATAATCCTCCTGTTTAAAAATTATCCTCCTTCGCCCGCCAATAGCGGGGCTTCGGCGGATTCCGCCGAATAATTCATGGCGTTACCGCCATACGACTATTGAAGCTTCATTTTTTAATCTCACTTAATAACCATTTATAATAATCTGGGTTTATATTTTTAATTTCTACCGTACCCACAAACGGAACCCTATCAGAGTGTTTTGATTGTACCAGTTTTTGTAATTTTTTTAAATGTTTAGGTAAGGTAGCTATAATTAATAGGCAACCCCGGGCGCTGGCAATCCGGCCGGTTTTGGGTGGCCAGAAGTAGCGAGTTAATGAACGGGGAAAAATATCATAACAGGACGTCAGACGTTTTTTAAGCGCCGCTTCGCCAATCTTTTTTGCTTCAGTAACGGAATGGCAATTAACCAACAGCCAAAGTAATTTCATAAAGATTTTACAACTTCGGGTAATTCCTTAAAATTAGAAAAAGTGGCATCGGCATTTGGAAAATTTTCATTAGATTGCTTCTGCCGGTCTGACTGGCCTCGCAATGACGGTGCGTAAATTATTACCTTCATCCCCGCCGCCCGAGCGCACTTAATATCATTTTCCACATCTCCTATATAAACACACTTGGCTGGTTTTACTTCTAATTTACTGGCGGCGAGTAACAGCGGTTCGGGGTGAGGTTTGTGGTTGGTGGTATCTTGATAAGAAATTACGACGCCAAAATATTCCCGCAACTTTGCTAAAGTTAGGTCAGCAAAGGTAGTTTCACGCACTCGACTGGTAACTAATCCTAATTTATATATTTGGCTCAATTCTTTTACAGTCTCGGGCATATTGGCCGGCGTGGTGGCTAAACTAATATCGTATAGTACTTCACGATTACGACCCATTTCCCAAATTTTTTTAACCTCGGTCTCATTATTAGAATTAATTAAAGCTTTAATGGCGCTTAACATATCATAATAAAAAATTAGTTTATACTCTTCGGCGGTCGGCGGGGTATAACCATTCTTTACCATTAAATCCTGAAAAAATTTTAAATTCGCCGGAAACGAATCCATTAATACGCCATCAATATCAAAAATTACTGCTTTGGTCATAAAACTATTTTTCCGGTTTGTTTATATTTTAAATAATTCTGAATAGTTTCGTAATAACTTTCGGCCAACTCCATAGTTAAAGCTTTTTCAGGATCAATCCAAATATGTTCAGTCAATTCTTGATTATCTAAAGTAACAACACCACTTTTTACCTTGCAGACTAAATCAAAATAAATAAAATGTGCGGGGCGATGAAAA
>DOPF01000009.1 GCA_003512705.1 Patescibacteria group bacterium | reverse complement strand
CAAAACAACAAATTTTTGAGAGGCGGAAGGAAATTGAAAAAGGACTTTTGGAGATGCTCAAGGAAACCAAAAGCGATTTTGGGCTGGATGACATTAAAGAAATTATTTATAACGAGGACGGGCAGGACAGCTTAACCGATGTTATTGCCATGTTTGATACAGGGCAGGGCGCGGCCGAGCTTCAAAATGTGCTTGAGCTCGTAAATGACGCATGGAACTACTTCCTGCATAAAGTTATCGGCGGCCTCTCCCCGGCGGAGAAGTTATTAGAGCATCATCAAGCCCACCAATAACATCCTTACAAACTTGAGAATGTTGGGTTATTGTGTATAATAAAAATATGGGAAAAGTTAAAACCGCAAAACAAATGGAGCGGCATTTGAAGGGAATAGCTAATCATTACCGCATTGAAATACTTCTTCTCATCGCGGAGCGCGATGGCATAACCTTGGAGGATATTGTCGAGACGCTTGGGGCGAACGAAAAAACCATCGGCGAGCACACGCGACGACTTTATCAGGCGGGACTTATCAATAAAAAATATCGCGGCAAATTCGTGGAGCACACCCTTTCACCTTACGGAAAAACATTTGTTCGCTTCTTACAATCATTTCGACAGACACAGTAATATCCCTACAAACTTGAGAATGTAAAGATGAGGCTGTTGACCAATGATACATAAAAATTTTACCACAAAGACCCCAAGCAATTATGAAAACTTTTACTGAACTATTTAATACTCTTTTGACCGCGGACGAAGAAACTAGTCGCCAGGCGGCGCGGGAAGTGCGAAAGTTGGTATACAGCTCCGGTGAAAACGAAAAATACAAGTGCGTCGCGTCAATTATTGAAAACGCGCCCGCGGAATATGTCAAAATCATCGAGGATTGGCGACAAGAAAATTTCGTTATGGCCATATCGGTCATGTATTTTTTACACAATCGGGAAAATCAGCCGGATTTTCTTTTTCCATGGCTGTTTCAATTATTACAGCATCCAAATGGCTATATCCGCCACGCCGCGGTTAAAATGATCTCTCATGAAATAGGGCCGCTGACTTACCACCTTCGTTTTCCTAGCGAGAAATTAAGTTTTCACAAGTTTACACAGGAAGATGCTGACATGATTTTACATTCTCTTTTTGCGAGTTTGAACGGATTGTTAGCGGCTTTGTGGCAGCCAAAATATAAAAAGTATAAATATATTGATTCTCTACCGCCGAGTCCCTATAAATCAGTGCAAATGGTTTTAGTTGAACTGGAAGAATCCTGCGGGAAGAAATATATAAATCGTCTTTTTGGACATTAACGAAGTTGATATAGTGATATTGGGATAGTGACCCATTCGATAAACTCAGGGTCATGGGACTTCGACCGAGCTCAGTCGAGGTCTGAGTAAAATTGAACCATGAGAATCGGTATTTATGAGCTTTNNTTACTCGCCTCGCTGTAGCTATGGCGAAGCGGGCGGGTGTACCGAGAGCTCGGCCGAGGGTCGAGGGGCGCAAGAGGGATTACCTGTGGTGAGTTTATCGAACCATTCTCTCCCGTTCGCTGTTCCCGCCCACCTGCAAAAGCTAACGCTTTAGCGTTTGCGGGCAGGCAAAAAACTCCCATCACGGGAGTTTTTTGCTACACTTCGGCAATTCGGTTAGTTTCGGCACATGGGGTACACCCCCACACCAAAATTGGTGTGAGGGTACAAAGCTCTGGGCCAGGGTCAAATGCTCGCCACGGGGGCAAATACTGGGCCCCGAAGCAGAGCAAAGCTCGCTACGGGGTAAACAACCCGCTCGGGAATGAGCGGGTCAATGTCTTATGATTCATCTGACAATTCTCCCGAAGACGATTCATCAGATACATCAGAAGATTCTATTGATATAGAATCGGAGGCAAACTTGAATCTGGATCTGGATTTATAATTACCCTAATTTTACAGTATCGGACACATCTTTCTGGTTAGGGTATTCTTTCTGTAATAATTCAATATCCTCAATGGCCATTTCCCAACCTATCGCACCAAGGTTTTCTTTAAGGTGGGCAATGTTGGTGGTTTTTGAAAGCGTCACGACATGATCTTGGGATATTAACCAGTTGATGGCTATTTGGGTTGGGGTTTTTTGATATCGCTTACACATTTCCTGAACAATCGGCGGAGCGTCTTTGGCTAATTTTCCTTTACCAGTGGGCCGCCAGGCCACCAAGAACACGTCATTGTTTTGACAATATTTCAAAAGCCCGGTAACTTCTGGTTCGCGGAATTCTAGACTTAAGTGAACCTGGTCACAAACGATTTTATTTTTCGTCAGATTTTGCGTATCGGCCAAGTGCTCTTTGGTAAAATTAGACACGCCGATATTTCTTATTAAACCCTGTCTTACCAATTCGTCCAGCGCCCCAATAGTTTCGGCTAGAGGAATACTGGCGCTGTAGTGATGCAGTAAGTATAAATCAAAATAGTCAGTACCCACGCGCTGAAGACTTTGTTTGCAGGAATTAATTAAATCATCATGCTTAAAATTAATCGGTTTAGCTTTGGAGGTAATGAAAAGCTTGGAGCGATTATATTTTTTTATAGCTCGTCCTAATAATTCTTCCGCATAACCGGCGGCATATACTTCGGCGGTGTCAAAATGAGTAACACCCATATCAATCGCGGTTTGGATAGCTAAAATATCAGCCGCGTCGTCATTAGTGTGATTATGTTCCAGGCGGCCGCCCATTTGCCAAGTCCCAAAACCATATACNNTGGTCAGGCTTTTCCTTATACCTCGCCATTTAGGCGCTTAGGGCAAGTTGGTAAATTATCCTGCCCGCCCTAAGGTAGTTTTTTATTTGACACATAATCATTTTTTAAATTTAATTTATAGAGAAAAATATGAAATACATTCAACCACTCATTACAAAGAAAAATTTACTCTTTATCGCCATCTTTGCGATTCTTGGATTTATCGCTCTTCAGATTCCAGTAGCACAATTGGAAGGATCGAAGGTTAAGTTTACGGTCTATGACGCGTTTGCGCCTGTCGCGGGCTCCTTTATCGGGGGTATTCCCAGTGTTATGGCGGTTTTCCTAATGCAGTTTTTTAATTTCCTGGCACACGGCGCACACATTGAAGATGCGGGAACAATTATCCGTTTCTTCCCGATGCTTTTCGCCGTGCTGTATTTTGCGCGGAAAGGAAAGTTCAATCTTGTTATTCCAGTTGTTGCCATCGCGGCATTTATAACTCACCCCATCGGTCGAGAAGTTTGGTATTTCTCTCTTTTTTGGACGATTCCTATTGCCACATATTTCTTCCGCGATCGGTTTCTGGTCGCGCGAGCCCTCGGCGCAACCTTCACCGCTCACGCCGTTGGTGGGGCTTTGTGGATTTGGACATTTTCCCTCCCCGCCCCAATCTGGAATTCGCTCATCCCGATAGTAGTTGCGGAACGCCTCTTATTCGCGTTCGGAATTGCTGGATCGTTTGTGCTCGTAAACAATCTGCTCGGTTTCTTAGCCAAGAAACGCGTGCTTAATCTCGGTTTCTACATTGATCCTAAATACCTCATCAAAGCCCTTCGTGATCAACCTGGACCAAAAACATTCACAACCTAGGCCTCGCTATATTGCCTTTGTTGCCACAAGTATTGATGGACGAATTTCGCTGTCGAGCAAAACTCCGCCACATTGGACGAGCCAGGAAGACTGGAAATTTTTCCAGAAGATGCTCTCGCACATTGACGCCGTAGTCGTTGGTCGTAATACTTATGAGTCGGTTGCCGAGCGGTTGCACAGGCGTAATACTTTTGTCCTGTCGAGTCGTCCGAAAAATCTCACGCGCCGAGGAACAGTGACTTTTGTTAATCCGGCAAAGGTTAGCCTTCCGAAATTACTTGCCCGGTACAAGAGCATTGCCGTGCTCGGTGGCGGAGCAGTATATCGCTTCATGCTAGAATGCGGACTTCTCGACGAGATTTTCGTTACTATTGAACCGCTCATTTTTGGGCGCGGCCAAGCCATGTTTGTCCGTGGCACTCGAACGACGCGGGTTAGGCTGCTATCCGTAAAGCGGCTCAACCGCGCTGGCACGCTCTTGCTTCACTACCAAATTAACCATCAACAATCATGATTATACGACCTATCAAAACTCGCGTCTTTCAAGAGGGCGATGATTTATTGAAGTTTATTGCAAAATATGTACCTCGCTTAAGGGCAAAATCGATATTGGTAGTAACTTCTAAAATCGTCGCCCTATCACAGAGGCGAATTAATAATTTGATCAGCGATAAAAATTTTACTCGTCTGGTTAAGGCTGAAAGTTCTTGGGCTTTAAAAACTAGGCATACTTGGTTAACTATAAAAGACGGTTCATTAATGGCTAATGCCGGCATTGATAAGTCTAATGGCAATGGCAAGTTAATTTTGTTGCCCCGTAATAGTTATAAAATAGCTGATAAATTACATCGGCAATTATGTCGCTACTATAAAATAAAGCAGTTGGGCGTGGTGATAACCGATAGTCGCATAGCGCCTTTACGGGCTGGGGTAATGGGTGTGGCTGTGGGCTACGCTGGTTTTCAAGGCGTTAAGGATTACCGAGGCCAGCCCGACCTTTTTGGACGAAAATTCAAAATCTCTCGAGTTGACGTAGCCGATAGTTTAGCCACCGCAGCGGTTTTAGTAATGGGTGAAGGTGCCGAGCGTTGCCCTTTAGCAGTTATTACAAATGCGCCTGTTAGGTTTGTTAATAAAATCAATAGACGGGAATTAAAAATCAGTTTAGCCGACGACATGTATGGTCCGTTATTTCGACCGTTAAAGCTTAGTCGTTAGCCAAGCGCGCCGCTCTGTTTCAGAGAATCGTTCAATAGCATAACGTAAAGCCGTGCGCGGCATTTGGGTATGGTAGCGATGCAGAAAGTTTATTAAAGTTTTTTTATCGCGCTTCCCCACTTCGCGTAACATCCAACCCACCGCTTTGTGCATTAAATCGTGCTCGTCCTTAAGTAACGGTCGGGATAATTTGATTGTTAAATCAAATTTGTCGTTTTTAATAAATTGCCAAGTGCTGATAATGGCAATTCTTCGCTCCCACAAATTTTTTGACTTGGCCAGCTTAAATAGTATGGTAGAATTTTTATTTAGCAGATACGCACCCACAATTTTATCAGCCGACAAATCAACCAAATCCCAATTATTTATGTATTTGGTATTTTTTAAATAGAAATTGTAGATTTTTTGTCTGGCGTTATTATCGCCTGTTTGAAAATTGTGTACTAAAATAAGTAAAGCTATCAACCGTTCCTCGTGGAACAATGATTGTAAAAGTTTAGAAACATCAACAAATGAAAGTTTTTGGTATTTTTGTGCCAAAGCGCGACACTGTGGCACAGTCAGCCCTAAAAATTTATCCCCCTCCCCGTATTCCCCCGGCCCAGTTTTAAAAAATCGCTGCAAAATGACCGCCTTTTTTGGATTAGCCAGTTTCTTTATTTTATATTGTAACTGGGTATGACTATTACTTAAAATTTTCTCCATCGTCATACGGTTTTATTAATTAGCCATCTACCTGTGAGAATAAAATCGTCGGCGAGTTCTTTGGGGGTAGGCGGTCGGTGGCCGCGCGTGGGTGGCGGTTTTATCTATACGCACTGGCGATACGCGTAAGTTCATGCCAATAAATCTTTCAATGCGCTTAATGTCAGCTCGTTGATGGGGCATGGCAAAGGAAATGGCGTGTCCAGTTAGCCCGGCCCGGGCGGTACGGCCAATACGGTGAACATAGTCGTCAGCTATAGCGGGTAAATCAAAATTTAAAACTAATTCTATACCACTAACATCAATACCGCGGGCCGCGATATCGGTGGCCACTAGTACCCGGTATAAGCCATGTTTAAAACCATTTAAAGCATCTAAACGCTGATGGAGCGAACGATTGGAATGGATTTCCGCCACTTTGTGGCCGGCCTCGCGAATGACGCGCGTAATTTTTTTAGCTTCGAATTTTGTTCTAGTAAAAATTAACGTGCTGCCTTTATATTCTCCCAGTAGTTTTTTTAATAAGTTTATTTTATCACTTTTCTCAACAAAAAATATTTCTTGACTGACGCCTTTAGCAATACTGCCGGTGGGGGCAACTTCTACTCGTACCGGCAACTTCATATAGCGCGTAGCCAAGTTAATAATCGCCGCTGGCATAGTGGCCGAAAAAAGCATAGTTTGGCGTTTTGGTGGAACCTGCTGCAAAATAATTTTAATTTGTGGGGCAAAACCCATATCCAGCATGCGATCGGCTTCATCTAGCACTAAAACTTTTATAAAATTCAGAATTATAGTCCGGCGTTTAAGATGGTCGATAAGTCTGCCGGGTGTGGCTATTAATATGCGCGGGCCACTTCGAAGTTGCTTTAACTGTTTATTAAAATTTTCTCCACCAATCAGCACCGCCGATCTCATGTTTACTAAATGGGCCAATTGGTGAATAGATTCATTGACTTGCACGGCCAGTTCACGAGTGGGAACAATAATCAATCCATCACCGGGATTAGATAATAATGTTTGAATCATGGGTATGCCAAAAGCCAAGGTTTTACCAGTGCCGGTTTGGGCAATGCCAATGATATCTTTACCATCAAGGCCAGGCGGTATGGATTGTTGCTGGATGGGCGTGGGAATAGTAAAGTTGAGCCGGCTTAAAATTTCCAAAATTTTAGGAGCAATCCCCAATCCTTGAAATGACATAGTGTTAAGTAAATTAAATTAATAAACCTCTAATTAAGTTGATATAGTTAGACATAATTTATCCCCCTCCCCGTATTCACCCCGCCCAGTTTTAAAAAACCACAGCGAGGCTTTGGCGCGTTTAGGTGAGGCCAGCTTTCTAATTTCTTTTCTTAATTGAATTAGCGTTGACACAATATTTTCTTATTCGCGCGAATTAGAAATAGGAGAATTTAAGTTATCAAAAATTGTTACATCACCACCATCATATTCTCCCATTTCAAAACCGTCATAATAAAAGTGGTCATGGTCTTGATAAAAATGTAAGCTCATTTTCTTATCCAAAATCAAAATAAATCCTCGCCCAGCGGTAGTGGGAATAATATCAATTCGTTTAATTTGTCCGAATAAATTATGGAGCTTATTTAATAACGGCCAATTGGCGCCAGAATTTTTAGACAAAAAACGCATAGCTAAATTGGGCGAAAATTTTAAGCCGAGCTTTATTAACCAATTAATTTTTAATTCCTTCATAATTTTAACTATTCTACCATTCGTACGAATTAGACCATAGAGGGGTTGTGGAAAAGCAATCGTGAATAACTATTCTACCATTCGAACGAATTAGACCATAGAGGGGTTGTGGAAAAGCAATCGTGAATAACTATTCTACCATTCGAACGAATTNNTTTTTTACTATTTTGTTTAAGCCAGGTAGCAATTTTAGCCAGTTCTAATTTTTGCTTGGCCACCCGTAGTGCGAATTTATACACACCACCCTTACTCACCTGCAATTTGTAACCATTAAGTTCTAAAAAAACTGCTGCCGTCATCATGCCAGAGCGTTTGTTACCGTCTACAAAAGGGTGGTTTTTGATTATTGATCTAATGTAAACCGCCGCCTTATCAAACACAGTTGGGTATAGTTCCTGTCCAAAAGCCTGTTGTTGAGCCAAGGCACGGGCACTCGCAATAGCATCGCGATCACGTACGCCATGCAAGCCACCAGTTTCATCCAGTACAAAAGAATGGATAATTAAGATCTGTTCCGGCGATAGGTACACCATTATGCCTTAGCTAATGCTTTGAGATCGGCGTGGTACCGCTTTATTAAATTAAGGGTCAGCTTAGCTACCCGATCGTCAGTGGTGGTGCTAGGTCTTGAGGGTTTAATCGCTACTAGTTGTTTAGCTTGGTCAAATTCCACCTGCACCAAATCGCCCACCTTAAGGCCCATTTCGGCTAAAGTGCTTTTAGGTATAGTGACAGCGGCGGAAGTGCCGACTCTTAGAACTTTTTGCGTCATAATAATAAATTATTGATTATAATGGCATTATAATGGGAATTTTCCTGACAGTCAAGTTTGTTAGAAATTTTCTATTAGATGGAAGGGTTTTTTATTTTTGGACCAGATAATGATTGCCCGGCCGAGTACTCGAGGTTCTAGATGGATTTTTTTGATATCGGTTAAGGGTAACCAATATATCAATAAATGTTTTTCCAAAGAC
>DOPF01000040.1 GCA_003512705.1 Patescibacteria group bacterium | reverse complement strand
GGGCTTGTTGCTCAGTGTCGCGCGCGAAATATAGATAGTCAAGCCCCAATGCTTGGCATTGGGGTTACCTAAGCGCGCTTGACAAAATGCACCGCTGATGATAAGTTTTTATATTCAAGTAATAACGATCTTTGAAAATAATAAGCCTAGGGACAATGATTTTATCATACATAATCAATGGAGATAAGGTGATGAAAAACAAAACAGCAAACAGGTTGTCTATGGTTTGGGCAGCCTTTGTAGTCGCGCTTGCGCTCATTGCATTTATACTGGGTTACAAACCAATAGGGGGCTGGCAAGTAATTGATGTTATACTCGTAGTAATGTTTGCGGTTATGCCGCCGCTAATATTCCTTGGGTGGAACATAAACAAAACAACTATACTCCAATGGAAAACTGGTAATCCAACTACGCAAGCTTATGCGCGGGAACTGGCAAGCGTAGCTTGGGAGGTTTTACATATTGGAGTGTTTAATGTGAGAGGCGAGGGGTACATTGATACCGCGCTTGGCAAAGAATTGCGTGAAAAAATTCGTGCTTCACGACCACTGTTCGAACGCCTTCGGCGGGTGGTACTACAATACCCTTATTATGGCAAAATTGGTTCGGAATTGAGTGGCGTCATGCTTGAGCTTAAAGAACTCTTGGCGGATAGAACGGAGCGAATTCTATTTCGGCCTGCGCATCCCAGCATTGAAACACTTTTTACACTCGCTCCGGGAAACATCATTAATCTTCACTATCAAGTGAAACCAATGACCTGCGCGCTTCCATTTGAATTATGTGCGTATCTTAAGGTGGAAAAGGCAGTCCCCGCAGAACCGTCTGTGAACTGATTCATGATTAGCTGGAAAACCAGAAAATATCCAGCGATGAAATCTGAGGGTTTAACTGAACATAGTTAGCCCTCTTTTTATTTTGCCAAAATTCTTTTATAATGAACCTATGGCAAATCAGTCCCCGAGTTCGGTAAGTTGGTTTAATTACCCAGTGGCTTTTTATTTTGACATGCTGGAACGTCCGTGGGCCATATTTTCTGGATTGTGGCTAATAGTTTACATTTTATCTTTTCGTTTGGAAATAAGTTATTTAGATTTAATAGTGCCGGCCGCGTTGGTAACGCAAATTTTAACCGTTGGGGCGGCAGTTTATTGGTATGCCATCCGGAGGCCGCTGCCGTTAAATTCGGCCCTGGCCTTTGGCGGACTACTGGGATTTTTTATCGGTTTGTCGTCGGCTTTATTAGCTTGGTTACGCTGGTGGCATTTGTGGTTATTTTTTAATATCATCGCCGAAAGTATGATTATATTGGTTGTTGGTGTGGTGGTGGCGTTAGGCATTATATGGTTATTTAAATTACCATGGCTAAATAAATTTGCCGGCTTTTCATCCTAAAAAATTAGACATTAAATTATGGCTTCCCGATCTAAACAGTTTGTACTAAAATTTTCGGAAATTTCCATTAAGGACATTCCTTTAGTTGGCGGTAAAAACGCTTCGCTGGGGGAAATGTATAGGAAATTAACACCCCACGGCGTGCCGGTGCCCAATGGTTTTGCGGTTACTGCCTACGCTTACAGGTATTTGCTAAAAAGGGCCGGCATGAAGCGGGCCATACAAAAAATTCTTAAAGGTTTGGATGTCAAAAGCGTGGCTGATTTGCAAAAGCGCGCCAAGCTAGTGCGCGATTTAATAATGACGGCGCGCTGGCCCAAAGAATTGGAGCAGGCGATTGTTAAAGAGTATCGGATTTTAAGTAAAAGCTTTGGTGTTAAGGCTACTGACGTGGCGGTTAGGTCTTCGGCCACGGCTGAAGATCTGCCCGACGCTAGTTTTGCTGGTCAGCAGGAAACTTATTTGAACATCAGGGGTGAGCAGGAAGTTATGTATGCGGCTAAACAATGCATATCTTCATTGTTTACCAATCGGGCAATATTCTATCGTGCCACTAAGGGCTTTGATCATTTTAAAATAGCCTTATCAGTCGGCGTGCAAAAAATGGTACGGTCTGATAAGGGCGCTTCCGGCGTTATGTTTACTATTGATACCGAATCGGGTTTTAGAAATGCCGTGCTTATAAATGCCGCTTATGGTTTGGGGGAATTTATAGTCAAAGGCATAGTTAGTCCCGATGAGTTTTTTGTTTTTAAACCAACTTTAAAACAGGGGTTCAAAGCTATTATTTCTAAACAATTGGGAGATAAGGAATATAAATTAATTTATAATGCCAACCATCACCATCCCACCAGGAAGGTAGCGGTAACACCGGAAGATAAGGTGCGCTTTTGTTTAACCGATAAAGAGGTTTTGCAATTGGCGGAATGGGGCATGACCATAGAGGAGCATTACAAAAAACCTATGGATATTGAATGGGCTAAAGATGGATTAACCCGCAAATTATTTATTGTTCAAGCCCGCCCCGAAACTGTGGAGTCGGTCAAATCTTTGACAGTGTTGGAACAATATCAATTGAAGAAAAAGGGCAAGGTTTTAGTAAGTGGCGCGGCGGTTGGCTCAAAAATTGCTCAGGGTCCGGTAAATATAATTCGTTCGGTTAAAGAAATAAGTAAATTCAAGCCCGGTTCAGTGCTGGTAACGTTAATGACCGACCCCGACTGGGTGCCAATTATGAAGCAAGCCTCGGCCATAGTGACCGAAGAAGGTGGGCGCACCTGCCACGCCGCCATTGTTTCACGCGAGCTCGGAATTCCCGCCGTGGTAGGTACACAAGTTGCTATTAAAAAATTAACCAGTGGGCAGATGGTTACGGTGTCGTGTGCGGAAGGGGCGGTGGGTAAAGTTTATGAAGGTAAATTACCGTTTAAGGTCAAAAAAACTAACCTAACCAAGGTGGCCAAAACCAAAACTAAGATAATGGTTAACATTGGTGAACCTGATCAAGCCTTTACCTATTCGTTTCTGCCTCATGATGGTGTGGGATTAGCGCGCGAGGAATTTATTATTAATGCTATAAAGATACACCCCTTAGCTTTATTGGCGTACCCTAAATTAAGGGATAAGAAAGCTAAAGCAGTGATTGCCAAGATGACGGCGGGTTATAAAAATAAAACTGATTATTTTGTGGAAAAATTAGCCAGTGGCGTGGCTATGCTGGGCGCCGGCTTTTACCCCAAGGACGTGATTGTGCGTTTGTCTGATTTTAAAACTAATGAGTACGCTAATTTAATCGGCGGTAAGCAATTTGAGCCAGACGAAGAAAACCCGATGCTGGGGTGGCGCGGTGCTTCACGTTATTATGATCCGAAATTTGAAAAAGCGTTTAGGTTGGAATGCAAAGCTCTTAAGAANNGAAATTCCAGCCAACGTTATACTAGCTGAAAAATTTGCTAAAATTTTTGACGGTTTCTCCATTGGTTCTAATGATTTAACCCAGTTAACTTTAGGCATAGATCGCGATTCGGGAATATTGAAAATAGCCGGCGTGAGCAACGAAAAGAACGAGGCGGTTAAAGCCTTGATAACCCAGGTAATTCAAATAGCTCATAAAGCTAAACGTAAGATTGGTATTTGCGGCCAAGGGCCGTCTGACTTCCCGGATTTTGCCGAATTTTTAGTTAGCCAGGGTATTGATTCTATTTCTCTTAATCCCGACACAGTGGTGGCCACTAAAATGCGCATTGCTAAGTTTGAAAAAACCCTAAGGCGTAAATAAGATATTTTTAAATTAAACTAGTTGACATTTTAGCTGGTTTGTTTTAATATGATAAAATTGTAAAAAAATCAAAAATTGTAAATTTAAATAAGGTGATAAACCGATGATTAATTTCAAGGTTGATATGATACATATCAAGCCTATGAATGTGGGTTTGATAGCTAAGGTTTGCCGCGTATCCAAAAAAGCCGTCTTAAATTGGATATATGGTGAATGTGGGCATAAAAAAATAAAATTAAAAGCTTTTGGAACGCCCGGTGGCCATTACCGAGTATGGCCCAGTGATTTAGCGGCGTTCTTGGAACTTCATAAGATGGACATTCCCTTTCGGTGGCAGGACTCACGCAAGCTAATAGTGATGTGCGTGGATTTAGGCCTGACCACCTTGGAGTCGGTAAAAGACGCGGCGGCAGTATACAACCTTAATAATGTTGTATTCAGTGCCACTGACATTTACGACGCCTGCTTTACTTTAGGTGAACAAAAACCAAAGCTTATCTTTGTTAGCGAAGCGTTTTATTTAAGCGACGCCTCGGCGGTAACTTTTTTTAGCAGTAAATGTCCGGTGTTTTTGATAGCGGATGACTTAGATTCATTGAAACACAATCAAAGCACCTTACCCCACTTATTTAAGGGGTATGCTACTACCGAGCATGCACACATAATTCAAGCTATCAGAGATATAAACAAAAAAACAACCCAAGGTGTCTAGGGCAAGTCTGGTGTTATAATTAACCGATTTACTAACTATATTTTTAGGAGACCCTATGATTGATCCACTTTTTGCCCAGGCCGCTGAGGTAAAAAATATCATTTCTAAGGCCACCCATCTTCCCGAAACAAGTTTCCTCTGTGGAAAATGCGGCGGTCGCGTAATGGTGGTGGTGCCCAATCGGCACATCAAGCATGAGGTTGATAATCCCGAAGTGGAACGGCAAGAGGCCGGTCAGGTGACAAGATTTTTTTCAGCCAGTCATTACACTTTGGCTGGTGCAGTAATCCAAGCAATAAAAGGGGAATAAATTGGGGAAATAAATTGTCGATTTTATAACGCGTGCCCTGGTCGTTTACAATAGATCAGGGCTTTT
>DOPF01000059.1 GCA_003512705.1 Patescibacteria group bacterium | reverse complement strand
CGTTTACAATAGATCAGGGCTTTTATTTTTGTTTAAAAAATGGTAAGGTAGAAACACTTTTAATCCTTAAATTTAATTCTATGGGATGGTTTTCCAGTGATAAGTCAATCTCACATTTTAACCTGGACAAATTATTGAAAGAAATTTTGATTTTACAGCCGACGGAACGGGAATATGTTAAGGGTTTATTTACCAAATATCAAGCCGGAGGAGTAAGTAAGTTTGAGGTGGAAAAAGCGGTTCGGGAAATGAAATTTAATACCAGTGACATTATAGATCCGGCCGAGGCCGATGCGATTAAAGATAAACTTTTGAGTTACCTAAACTAATTTGGAGGGAGGGATCGCATAGTGGTCTAGTGCGTCTGCTTGGAGAGCAGATATACCGCAAGGTATCGCGAGTTCGAATCTCGCTCCCTCCGCCAGGTATATAATTAATATTGGGTGGGAACCACCCTCTCCGCCATCAACATATTTTCATGCCTAACGAAGTTGATCAAATTAAAGCTAACTTAGATATCGTCGACGTAATCGGCGAGTATGTTAAGTTAAAACAATCCGGGCAAAATTGGAAAGGTTTGTGTCCGTTTCATGGTGAAAAAACCCCCAGCTTTATGGTGCACCGCGAAAAGCAGATATGGCATTGTTTTGGTTGTAGTATTGGTGGCGACATTTTTGAGTTTATTCAAAAAATGGAAAATATCGATTTCCCCGAAACGCTACAACTGTTAGCAAAAAAAGCTAATGTAGAATTACGGCCGCAAGATAAGCGTGAACACGGTAAAAGAACTAGGTTGTTGGAATTAGTTGAGGCGGCTGATAATTATTGGCACGATTTATTATTGAAGTCCCCCGGGGCGCGTACAGCCCGTGATTATTTAAAAGAACGGCAAGTTGANNTGGCCGCTCGTAATGCCAAGGGTACGGTTTATGATAAGTTTCACAGTCGGCTCATGTTTCCGATAACTGATATTCACGGACGAACTATTGGGTTTGGGGCTAGGGTGTTGGGAAGTAAAAAAGCCGATGAGCCTAAGTATATGAATTCGCCGCAAAGTCCGGTTTATAATAAAAGCTACGTTTTATACAATTTACATCGCGCCGCGCCGGCCATTAAACAAGCTGGCTATGCTGTGCTAGTGGAAGGTTATATGGATGTAATTGGCTGTTACCAAGCTGGTATTACCAACGTGGTGGCTACTTCAGGTACGGCTTTAACCGTGGAACAGTTAAAACTTTTAAAGCGCTATACCAAAGAATTGCGATTAGCTTTTGACGCCGATTTAGCTGGTCAGTCGGCCGCCGAGCGGGGTATTGATTTAGCCTTAGAAGCGGAACTAGAAGTAAAAATTATTTCTTTGCCAACGGGCGAAGACCCCGACACTTGGGCGCGCAAGCAACCGGCCAAGTTTAAAGAGCTAATTGATGCGGCTCAACCCATCGGCGACTACACACTGTCGCGAGTTATAACTAGTTTTGATATAAAGAACCGGCAAGGCAAAAAAACGGCGGCCGATACTATGCTTAAAGCCATTAGTAAATTACCTAACCCCATTGAAAAAGATTTCTATCTAAAACAGGTAAGTCAGGTTATGGGGGTTGCAGAGGCAAATTTACGGGAACGCCTGGCACTTTTTTCTGCCAAAAAACATGAACCCATTAAGGTGGATCAAGAGGCATTGGCAAGTATACCTATTAGCCGCCAGCAATTAATGACCGAGCGATTATTAGCACTGGCCATAAATAACCCTGATTGGCTGGTAATTTTAGGCCGTGAACTTAGCCCCAATTGGTTAGCCACCAGCCTGGAGCAGGAACTTTACAGGCGATTGCTCGTCTATTATACTGAGAGGAAGCAATTGTCTTTAGACGAGCTAAAGCTGGAGCTAGCTAGTGAACCTAAGTTAATTAATTTATTAGAGCGCTTGTGGATTCAAGCCAGTAATGATTTTACCGATTATACTCCCGAGCAAGAGCAACACGAACTGGATACGTTAATTGGGGATTTAAAGAAAAATTATTTAACATCAGAGCTTAAATTAATTTCCGAGTCCATACGTCAAGCGGAAAATAAAGGTGATCAGCCCGAGCTAACTCGATTATTAGAAAGCTTTAAGGACTTAAGTAAAGAATTATCAAATCAGCATAATCATGCCCAAGATTAGTGGCGCCAAAAAAAGAAAAAGTAAATCATCTGGCAAAAAGAGCGCGTCCAAAAAAATTCGGCGGGCCGCGAAATCGGGCCGCCGCGCGCGGGTGGCCGCCGTCTTACCAAAACAAGATGATTTAGCCAAATTGTTGAGTAAAGCGCGCGTACGCGGTTTTGTAACCGAAGATGAGTTATTGTCGTTATTTTTCGAGGTGGAGGAATATCAAGCTACGTTTGATGAATTTTTAGATGATTTAGATCAAGCCGGCGTGCAGGTGATTGAAACCGACGGCGGTATTTTAGATATGCCGGAAAAATCAGCCAAACTTCTTACTCGGGCCGGGGTGTCGTCAGAAAAGAAAATGTATGATCTATCAGAAATTTCTGGCGATTCTATTCAAATGTACTTGCGTGAAATTGGTAAGGTGCCGCTTCTCAAAACCGAAGAAGAGATGCAGCTAGCTAAAAGGAAAGAAAAGGGTGATCAAGACGCCAAGCAAAAATTAATAGAAGCCAACTTGCGGTTGGTGGTATCTATCGCTAAAAAATTTACCGGCAAATCGCTGTCACTTTTAGATTTAATTCAAGAAGGCAATATTGGTTTGTTTAGGGCGGTGGAAAAATTTGATCCGCGCAGAGGTTTTAAATTTTCTACTTACGCCACCTGGTGGATTCGGCAAGCTATTACCCGCTCCTTAGCCGATCAATCGCGCACTATTCGTATCCCGGTACACATGGTGGAAACTATCAATCGGTTTCAACAAGTGGAACGGCAGCTGATTCAAGATTTGGGCCGCGAACCATTACCGGAAGAAATTGCCGCCGAAATGGGCGAACCAGTGGAAAAAATTCATCATATTATAAAAATTTCTCAAGAAACCGTTAGCTTGGAAACTTCAGTGGGTGAAGATGAAGAAGATTCAACCTTGGGCGATTTTATTGAAGACGTTAAAACTATTTCGCCCGACCGCGCCGCCGCCATGCAATTATTGCGTGATCATGTTAAACAGATTATAGAAGAGTTGACCCCGCGGGAGCAAAAAATACTAGAAATGAGATTTGGTTTAACCGACGGCGTTTCCCATACTTTAGAAGAAGTGGGGCAGGAATTCGGCGTTACTCGTGAACGTATTAGGCAAATTGAGGCCAAGGCGTTGGAAAAGATAGAAGATCACGGCGGCATGAAGAAGCTTAAAGACTATTAAACCTTGCCCAAAATATAGTTTTAGTTTATTATAGGACGGTAGTTTCCTGATCTTTAACATAAAAATTTACATTCCGGGGTAGTCCGCATTTTGGCGAGACTTAACCGGAGATTGTCGATCCGGGGTAGCTCAGTGGTAGAGCAGGTGCCTGTGACGAGCATATTTTGTATACTTAAGGTATGCAAAAGAAGAGAACGTATGCGAGTCGGCGAGAGTATATAAAACGAGCCGTTGTTAAAAGGCGTAATAAGGTGCGTTCAATGGCACGTGAATTGCTAGGTAACAAGTGTGCGATTTGTGGATATAATAAATGTCCAGATGTTTTAGAGTTTCATCACATCGATCCCAAGAAGAAGGAGTTTAATTTATCCCTTGATAAATTAACCCGTTCTTGGGCTAGGGTGAGAAGACAGCTTAAGAAATGTATATTATTATGCGCAAATTGTCATCGCGAGTATCACGCCGGCGTTACGCAGCTCCCAAAGGAAACTTTGAGATGAACTCGCTGGGATAACGGTGAAGACTAAGTCGAAAGATACGTTAACACCGTGGGAACCCCCGATTACTATCGGGGGGCGCCGTAGAGACTAGATACCAGCGTGCCTAAAATTCATTTATTGGATTAGGGCAAAGATATAGTCCACACCTTTAGGAAACTATGGGGTAATGTGTAAGCACTTGGTCGTGGGTTCGAATCCCTCCCCCGGAGCCATGAAAAAACACGTCACTTTGGTGATGTGTTTTTTCATTATTTCGTGAGAAGAGGGATTCGAAGGGCGCGAGACAGCGAAGCGGAAAGCACGCGAGCGAGCGTAGCGTGCTGAGTGTAGCGCCCCGGCTTTTTGTCGGAGCAAAAAGGAATCCCTCCCCCGGAGCCATGAAAAAACACGTCACTTTGGTGATGTGTTTTTTCATTATTTCGTGAGAAGAGGGATTCGAAGGCAACCCGACCGACTGCCCAATGGCAGTCGCAGCGGGTGCCCGGCTTTGCCGGAGGTCCGCGAGTCCCCGAGCGCGACGGGTGAAAAGGAATCCCTCCCCTCATCGAGTCTGAGCCTGGGGCTCATCACTCAGAGTCGAAGACCGGGGCCAACAAACTAGATACGAACGCTGAATTTTGAAAAAGATTTGTGCTCGGGCGGGCCCCATAGCAAAGCCCTCGGCTTGCTACGGGGCAAGCAAAAAGCAAGAATTTTTGTTTATCCCGTAGGGAAACGAAGTTTCTCC
>DOPF01000067.1 GCA_003512705.1 Patescibacteria group bacterium | reverse complement strand
AGAATCTAGAATCGAGAAAGCCAGCGGTTACAAAAGTTGCACCTAAGCCGACCATGGTTACGCCACCAGTTGTCGCACCTGTTAAATCCGCCCCCCAGACCATGCCCAATATTAAAGCTAACGCTGATCAATTGGCCGAATGGCGGCAGGAGTTATTGGCCGAAATTGCTAAAACCAGCCGACCGCCTAAGGCTAAACCCGTGCCGATTAAGCCAAAATTAGTAGACGTGGAAGCGCCACCGCGGACTTTGGGGCCAATTGAAGAGTTAAAAGATATGAAGTTGATTGACTTTAGACGTTTAGGTAAAACCGCCGGTGACGTAATCGGAAAAATACAAGCTAAGATTCAGCTGATTGGCGAAACCGGCATTGGCCGGCGCTTGCAAGCGGTGCGGGCTTGGCAGGCCTCGCCAGTTTATCAACTTTACTTAACCCTTGGTCGTGAAAGTATCGAGCAGGCCAAATCAGTTGACAGTATTATTGCTACTCGTCAGGCCGACGGCCAAGAAACCTTAACCCTAGCAGAGTTTGAGGCGATAGCGGATCTAAACCAGAAACTGCGTTTTTAGTAAGAGTAAAAGCTAGAGGAAGTAACAGCATATAGAATTTCCAATTTCCAATTTCTAAATAAATCCCAATGCAAAAATGCCAAAAATTAATTATGACCTAGAGGAACGAACAGCCAAATTTGGCACAGAAGTAATTAATTTGGCTAAATCCATACCACAAAATTCGATTACGTCATCTATAATTAGTCAACTAATTAGATCTGCTACGAGCATTGGGGCTAATTATTGTGAAGCAGACGACGCTGAATCAGCCAAAGATTTCATTCATAAACTAGGAATTTGTAAGAAAGAAGCTCATGAGACAAAGCACTGGTTACGTATGCTGGTCGGAGCTTATCCAGGTGGCAAGGAATCAGCCAGTAAGTTGTGGCAAGAAGTAAAAGAGCTTCACTTGATATTTAACTCAATCATAAACAAGACCAAGTCAAAGTTTTAAACGTTAGTCATTATTTGGAAATTAGTAATTGAAAATTAGGAATTTATGCAACAGTTTGTCGTTCCCCAATTTATAGATGTTGAAGATAAAATTATCGGCCCCGTCACTACCCGACAATTTTTAATTATTTTAGCTGGTGCGTTGTTATTGTTTATTGAATATAAGTTAATTAAAAGTTTGGGTCTGTTTATTTTGGGCGGATTGATTACGTTACTTTTTACCAGCGCGTTCGCTTTTATGAAAGTAAATGGTATGCCCCTTCATTTCTTTTTTATTAACGTCTTGCAATGGTTTCAGCGGCCCAAACTTCGTATTTGGGGTAAAGATACTATGATGACCAAAATGAAGGAAATAACCACATCATTTCCCATAACTACCCCAGTAGCCAAACGGGTCGGCTTATCCCGATCTCGTTTGAGTGAATTAACATTAATAATAGATACTGGTGGTGCTTATCAGGGCGACGACGAGGCAATCCTCAACCATAAATTATCTGGTCAGAAAAATAAGTTTTAATCTGTGGCCTAATGTAAAATTAAAAATGCAAAAATCAAAATTACAGATTAAAATGGGAAAATTTTAAACTTCTAATTGTCATTGCGAGNNACTCCTCGCAATGACGGTCCATGAAATATTTTTCAAATTATTATTTTGCATTTTGATTTTTAAATTTTGAATTTTTAATGTATCACTCGGTGTTTTTATGGTAGAATTATGTTATTATGCCTGCTAAAAATAAATTAAGCAAACCCAAGCTCGGTCCTCCGACACAAGATTATCTTGATATTGCTGAAATTAGGGATGACTCGGTAGTAATGAAAGATGGCACGTTGCGATGCGTGCTAATTTGTTCATCCATTAATTTTGCCTTGAAAAGCGAAGACGAGCAAAACGCCACCATTCAAGCATATGTGCAATTCTTAAATTCGTTAGAATGGCCCTTGCAAATTGTTATACAATCTCGGCGTTTAAACATGGATGGTTATCTAGAAAACATGCAAACGGTAACCCGCCAGCAAACCAATGAATTATTGCGCGTCATGTCCGATGAGTATGTGGCCTACATAAAAGAATTGGTTACTTTGGGGGACATTATGACCAAGCGATTTTACGTCGTAATACCTTATAGTTCCTTAACCGACAAACGTCGCGGTTTTTGGCACCGGTTAAGCGGGATTATAAGTATAGGAAAAACCATTGCCTTATCACGAGAAACTTTTAATAAATATAAAGAAGCTTTAGACGCCCGAGTTGATTTTGTTTTGTCCGGTTTAGCGTCAATGAGTATAAAAGCTGTGCGCCTAGATACCCAAGGTCTTATAGAACTTTATTACAACGCTTATAATCCCGAGCTGCAAGAAACCGAAAAGTTAGCGGAGTTAGATAAACTGCAGGTGGAAGCATGAATTAAATGCAAAATTAAAAATGTAAAATGAAAAATTACGGCTTAAAGTTCAAAAATAATTTACTGAAAATAATTTTACATTTTGATTTTTAAATTTTTATTTTATTACCGTGGCCTTATTTGCTAAAAAAGTAAAAAAAGAGTTAGACCGCGTTCCCGCCTCACCAACTCTTGAAGAAACTACTCACATGACGAGTGGGGAATTGGTAGAGGCCGAGCGGGTTTTGCGCCAAGGGACGGTTAAGGTTCGTGATTTAATAGCGCCGTCATCTTTTCGAATTTTACCTAATCATTTGGAATTAAATGGCACTTGGTTACGGACGTTATTTGTAATGAATTATCCTAGGTATATTTCAGTTGGTTGGTTTACGCCGGTAATAAATATGAACGCTACGCTAGATATTGGCATGTTTTTTTACCAGGTTAAACCAGAAATTATTTTAAAGCAGCTTCGTAATAAAGTCGGCGCGCTAGAAGCGCAAATAGTGGCGGATCAGGAAAAAGGCGCACCCCGCGACCCGATTCGGGAAACCGCTTTAAAAGACATAGAAAAATTACGAGATGATTTAACGCAAGGCATAGAAAGATTTTGGCAATTTGGTTTGTATGTTACAATTTATGCTAAAACCGAAAAAGAGCTAGATAAACTAACCGAGCAAGTAGAATCGGTGTTTGGCAGTAAATTAATTTATTCCCGCCGCGCTTTGTGGCAGGTAGAACAGGGATTTAATTCAACTTTACCTTTGGGTAATGATGAACTGCAAATATATTTTAATATGCATACTTCGCCGGTGGCATCTTCATTTCCGTTCATGTCATCGGAACTTACTAGCGACAACGGCATTTTGTATGGCGTTAACCGGCACAACAATAGCCTAATTTTATTTGACCGCTTTAGCCTACAAAACGCCAATGCCGTGGTATTTGCTACCTCCGGCGCGGGTAAAAGTTATGCCGTAAAATTGGAGGTTTTGCGTTCGATGATGCTCGGGACCGACGTTATTATTATTGATCCGGAAATGGAATATAAACATTTATCCGATGCCGTCGGCGGTGCCTATATAAATATTTCACTAAATTCTGAATCACACGTAAATCCGTTTGATCTGCCGCGGCCGGTCGGCGGCGCTAATACCGGTGATATTATTCGGTCGGCAGTTATTGCCCTAAAAGGATTATTAAGATTAATGTTGGGTCAGATTACGCATGAAGAAGATTCTATTTTGGATCGGGCTTTAATAGAAACTTATGCTAAAAAAGATATAACCGCTACCAGCGATTTATCACGGGTAGAACCACCGGTAATGTCCGATTTAGCCGAAGTATTAGCGGGTATGACCGGGGCCGAGAGTTTAGTGACGCGTTTAAAAAAATATACCGAAGGCACGTTTGCGGGCCTGCTTAATAATCCTAGTAATATTGACGTTAAAAATCAGTTGGTGGTTTTTTCCACTCGTGATTTGGAAGATGAACTGCGGCCGATGGCCATTTATACCATTGTTAATTATATTTGGAACATTGTCCGGTCCGAGCTAAAAAAGCGAATTTTGGTTATTGATGAAGGTTGGTGGCTAATGCAACAAGAAGATAGCGCCAAATTTATTTTTGCTTTGGTAAAACGGTGCCGTAAATATTATTTGGGCGTTACTACCATTACGCAAGATGTTAATGACTTTTTAACATCGCCCTATGGCCAAGCTATTGTTACCAACTCTAGTCTGCAGTTACTACTTAAGCAATCTCCCGCCGGTATAGATAAAATCGTAAAAACATTCTTATTGACCGAAGGAGAAAAGTATTTGTTATTAGAAGGCGGTGTGGGTGAGGGTATTTTCTTTGCTGGCGCCAAGCACGCCGCTATTAAAGTTGTGGCTTCGTATAGCGAAGACCAGCTGATAACTTCTGATCCGCGCCAATTGCTGGAAATTGAACAGGCTAAGAAGGAGTTTGAAGAGAGTATGGCGCAGGCGCAGTCTGCTGGTTAAATCCTAATGTCTAATTTCTAAATACCAAACAAACCATAATGTCAAATATCAAAGCTCAAATGTCAAACAAAATCCAAAGCCCAAAGCCTAAATATGATTTAGGAGAGAGAACAGCCGAATTTGGCGAACAAGTAATCATACTAACAAAGAAATTAGAGGCCCATGTGGTTAATCGACCACTAATAAGTCAGTTGGTTCGCGCCAGCACTAGTATCGGTGCTAATTACATGGAAGCTGACGGCGCCGAGTCTAAAAAAGATTTTCAGCACAAAATCGCCTTGTGTAAAAAGGAAGCTAAGGAAACAATGCATTGGCTTAGAATGTTGGCGGTGGCTAATTCGGTAATAAGAGCTGAGTGTAGGAAAATGTGGCAGGAGGCACACGAGTTAGCACTTATTTTTTCGTCAATTTTACGCGGGTCAGTTGGCAAAAAAAGTTTGGATTTTTGATTTTGAGCTTGATTTGACATTTGGATTTTGTAATTTGGATTTAAAATTTTGTTAATATGAATCGGGTACTCAAAATTTTCATACTCATAATAATTTTAGCCGCGGTGGCGGCAGGCGCTTGGGTTTGGTTTAGTAACAAAAGCATACCGATTATTATTAATACGCCGGTCGATAATGTGCCAATAACCAATACACCGTTAGATATCACGCCCCCAGCCGATACTAATCCGGTGGTGGTTAGCGCTGAACAACAAATAAAATCTTTGGCCCGGCTGTTTGCAGCTACCTATGGCAGTTACTCTACTGATGCCCGCTGGCAAAATTTAAAAGAGCTTAATTACATATATACACCAAGTTTTGCCGCTTATATAAATCAGTATATAAGCCAAACGCCGGCCCCGGCTGGCTATTATTCGGTTAATACCCGCGCTTTAGCCGCCGAAGTAGTTGCTTTTACAGATGTTAACGCCACCGTAACAATACAAACCCAGCGTGAGGAGGTTTTTAGCCTGGGCGGTGAATCGCAATTAAGCTACCAAACTCTTAGATTGCAGTTTAATAAAATAAGTGGTGAGTGGAAAGTGGATAACGCGGTGTGGGAGTAGATAATGCAAAATGCAAAAATCAAAATGGAAAATGACAAAGTAAAATTTAAAAATGAATTTAAGAAACGTCTTTATAACTTTGTACTCAAATTACTCAAGTTTATTAGTGCGTTATCAAAAAATATGGTTAGNNCAGTCGGCAAGTTCCAAGAAAGATTTTATTAACTTTTTTACCCACTCACTAAAATCGGCTAATGAATCAAAAGTTTGGCTGGCGCTTATTAGGGATACTCAAGTTGTGTCAGGACGCGAATTATCATGGTTACAAGCTGAGCTGGATGAAATAGCGAAAGTGCTAGCTTCTAGTATCATCACATTGAAAGGTAAAAGATAATTTTTCATTTTTGATTGTCATTTTTAATTTTAATTTTTTAATTTTTAATTATTTTATAATGCCGCTAGATGCCATAGACGAAGATACAATTACCACGGATCAGCAAGCGCAGACCGAGAGCCAGTATGCCGCCGAGCGGCAGAAAAGTCGCATTAAGCAGATGGTGCAGCAGAAAAAAAAGCAGGTGCAAGAGGTGGCTAAGACATTAGTTAAAAAACAGGTTAAAAGCATGGTGCGGCGAGCAATAATTAATGCCTTGATTGCTATATTTGGTGATCCCTGGACCTATATAATTCTAGCCGCCATTGCTTTGATTGTATTAGGCTATGCCTGCGCTGAAGATGTTATTCAATGCGCTCAAGTAGTTGGTTTAGAAGGATTAATTAAAGCGGTAAATTTGGTAACTTAAAATAACGTATAGTGATATACTAAAAATAGAGTAATTAATTATGAAAAAAAAGTTATTAGTTTTGATCATAGCCACTGGTTTAATAGCGCCAGCTTTGATTTTTGCGCTGGAGAACACCCAATCTTTAAATACAACATGTTGGAAAAAAGACGAGTGTTTAGGGGTAAATGGCGCCTGGGAAGAAAGTGGTAAATCGCTACAGTGGAACGCCACCACAAAAAAGTACGAAAATAAAGCTTGTGAATCTGGTACTGGTTTATGCTTATCTAAAACCCCAGATATAGACTTGCAAGTTGATTTACCGATCGAAGGTGGGGTGAAAAGCAGTGTTTCTGGGTTTGCAGAGTACTTGAGTATCTTTTATAAATTTTTTGTAGCCATGATTGCGGTCATGTCAGTAGTAATGATTATGTGGGGCGGATTTAAGCTGATTTACCGTGCTGGCAGCGGTCCGGCCGTAACCGATGCCAAGGAAACTATTTTTGGCGCGATAGCGGCTCTAGTTATTGCTTTATTGTCTTATAGCTTGCTTAATTTAGTCAATCCACAACTGGTCTTATTACCAGAATTACGAATTCCCAAAATTAAACCGGAATCTTTTGGTATTTGGTGCCCTAGAGACGTTTTAAAAAATAATTCGCCGGTTATTTGTGGCGATAAAACAGTTCTTGATAGTGGTGATGAGTGCGTGGGCCAAAGCTGTGCCCATGTTGGTGCGGGTATTTGTTATTTTGAATCTAATTTGTCGAGTACTCCGGTGTGTGGAAGTTTTTTGGCGCAAGGGAATATTCTTTGGCAAAATAATGCCTATGTAGATTATATGTGGTTAGCGGCGGTGTGCGGAAATAATACTGTAGAAACAGTTAGTCTGCAGAGGATTAATAATGATGGAACAACTCAGACCGGCCGCCAATCGATTGAATTAGATTTAGAGGAAAACGCCGATGGTTACATATTAGGTAATGGTTTTTTGCAATTTCAACTGGACGATTCAAGTATTTGTGGTGGCGGTGTACGAGGTTTCGTAATATTAGCAGAAGTAAATGACGATCGAACGCCAATCAATTATACTCAATTGGGCCAAACTTGCGACGATGTATTTGCCATTGGGAAAGCAGGATCAAGCTGTGGCCCTTTATCACCCAAGGTATACGGTGATATTGAGTGGGATAAGATTCCTAATTCAGCTTTGTTGCAGATAACTGATTTTCCTTTAGCACCCCAAGGTTTACAACGCGATGCTTGTATTGGTGGATCAAATAATGGTCAAGCATGTTATGGGGATGCGGATTGCCCAGGGGAAAAGGCAGGGGGGGTTCCAGCGACGTGTACAGGGTTGACATCATATGTATCTTGCGATTTGCGAATAAACAGGCAACAATATCCTGCCAATGATAGTGATAATAACTGGTTAGTTGGTTTAACAGGAATTTGTTTATGATTATTAATTATGAAAAATAAGAAAATAATTATTACATTAATTACCCTCGGTGTCCTGCTAATCGCTTACATTTTCTATTTGGTTTTCCGCAGTGAACCAATAGTCACGCCGCTGGATAATCAAAATTTGCCCATCGGTAATTTACCCGGATTTATCTGGCTCTTAATTATTTATGGTTGGCTGGTTTACAGTGTCCGGAAAAGTTTTTACAAGGAATTTTTAAGCGAAAAAATAACCTAATTACCGACTTTACTAGGCCGTGTAATTTTCATCCGGCCGGATGAAAATTACATATAGGGATTTTCCACTTTACACAAAGGGTTATGGTTGGTATTTGGGCGACGTGCCAGCTGGCAAGAAGTGATTTAGCTGGGGAAATTAAGGTTACCACAATCAACGGACTGTGGGGGGTTTCATTTTGGGCATAACAGTAATGGCGATTGCTACTTCAAGTTGGATGCAGCCATTTTTGGCGCGCGTTGTCATTGCGAGCCGAGCTACGCGAGGCGTGGCAATCTATCCTTATGAGATTGCTTTAGTCACTCCGCTCCTTCGCAATGACACGGAGGTGAGATTGCTTCGTCTCCGCCCGAGGCGGATTCTCGCAATGACAATAACCAACAGCTATTTTGTTAGTATGTTATATTGCTTTAATGTTTTAGTGTTCTGGTGCTCTAGTGATTTATCTTGGAAATGGCTTGTTAAAAGTGTTAAAATATGGCATAATTTATATATGAAATACCACCTGAAGAAATTATCACCAACATTATTCTGGGATGTATCAGCCGACGATCTTAAGCCCCAGCGGCATGCCCGGTTTATCATTGGACGGGTTTTAAAATTTGGCGATATAGCCGATTGGCAAATAATCAGCCGCTGGTATAATCGTCGCACTCTGCGTCGGGCGGCCAAGTTGGCGCCGGATTTAGATTTAAAAAGCCGCGCTTTATGGCGAGTGGTGTTGGGAAAGTAAAATTAAGCACGTTGGAGCGGGTGCTAGTGCCGTCGGCCAAGAGATTATTTTTCCAATTAAAACAGCTGCCATTAATGAAGAATTGGTATTTGGCCGGTGGCACTGCCTTGGCCTTACAGTATGGGCACAGGCGATCAGTTGATTTTGATTGGTTTTCACCCCGGTCCTTTTCTATTAACAAACTAGAATTATCCTTGCGTCAACTAGGTCGTCTAAAAGTGTTGGCTACCGACGTTGGTACTTGGCATGGCGCGTTAAATGGCGTAAAAATAAGTTTTTTGTATTATCCTTATCCATTGTTATATCCCTGCCTAAATTATGGTTGGGTGCGACTGGCTAATGATAAAGATATTGCCTGCATGAAATTACAAGCTATTTCCAGTCGTGGCAGCCGCAAAGATTTTTTTGATTTTTACACCATTTTAAAAAGATATTCTTTAGCTGAAATTTTACACTGGGTTGATCGCAAGTTTCAGGGCGTAAAATATAGCCATCTGCATTTGTTAAAAAGTTTGGTATATTTTAATGATGCCGAAAGCGAGCCTAACCCAGTATTATTAGATCGCCTAAATTGGACGCGAGTAAAAACAGAGTTACGCAAGCAAGTTAAACTTTATCTTAGTAGCACTTAAAAATGCTTGAAAATATCGACAAACGTAAATTACTTAT
Source organism: Patescibacteria group bacterium (assembly GCA_003512705.1). Classification (GTDB taxonomy): domain Bacteria; phylum Patescibacteriota; class Patescibacteriia; order Veblenbacterales; family UBA10138; genus UBA10001. The sequence continues at coordinate 1,917 of DOPF01000067.1, read as the reverse complement.
TTGGGTAATAATCATCGTTGCCCTGCTTTTAATTGGCTATGTTTTTTATTTAGCCTTTCGCAGTGAACCCATAGTAACGCCGCCAGGAAATCAAAATTTACCCATCGGTAATTTACCCACCATTGGCCCTGGTAACGTTAATATCGGTGAGGGTCCGGGGAATGTTAATCTACCCGGCATAACCAATGTACCTACCAGGCCAGGCACAATAGAACAACCCAGCCCGGTGGCGGCCGGTGGGCCGACATCTACGCCCGTGTTGACACGCGATCAAACTTTGGCGCCGCAATCCACGCCCGGCGGTTTAACCCGTTTTTATAGCCGCAACGACGGTATATTTTATGATTTTACGGCCGATGGTACTCGCCAAGCTTTAACAACATTACCGTATTACGATGTGCAAAAAGTTACTTGGTCGCCAACTGCCTCCAGCGCCATATTAGAATTTCCCGACGGCGCTAACATTCTTTATGATTTTAATCAGCAAAAGCAATACACCTTGCCCCAAGAAATGACCGACTTTGCTTTTGCGCCCACCGGTAAAGAAATTGCCGGCAAGTTTTTAGGCGAACAAGAGTCGGATAAATGGTTGGTAACTGTTGGCAGCGACGGTTCCAATTTAAAAGGTATTGAGCCTTTGGGTGCCAATGCCGACCGGGTGCAAGTAGCGTGGTCGCCTAATAATCAGGTGGTGGCGTTGTCGTTAACTGGTGAACCCAGTGGTTTATTTAATCAGGAAGTATTATTAATCGGTTTGCATGGGGAAAATTTTAAATCATTGCAAGTGGAGGGGCGCGGCTTCGAGGCTCGCTGGTCAGCCGACGGCCAAAAGTTACTATATAATGTCTATAGCGATACTACCGATTATTTACCTAATCTATATTTAGTTAACGCATCGGGTAATGATATTGGTTTTAATAAGCAATCTTTAGGTCTAGCCACGTGGGTAGATAAGTGCGTGGTGTCGCAATTGGAGGCGGCGGCTTATTGTGCTGTGCCGCAAAATTTACCAGCTGGTTCTGGTTATGTGCGGGAATTAGCTTATGGCGTTCCGGATGCTTTTTATCGAGTAGATTTAACCACTGGTACTAATACTTTAATTGCAAATCCACTGGCTGAAGAAGGTCGGCAGGTATCGGCTACTAGTTTAACACTATCTAGTGACGGTCGAATATTATATTTTGTTGATGAATTAACCAGTCAATTGCGTAGTTTGCAGTTGGCGCCATAAATTATGAGCCCTAGTACACAGCGCCAATCGTGGCTATGGGTATGGTTCGTAGTGATTTTTATATTGGGTATCTGGTTTTGGAAAGTTTATAGTGATTCTAAAGCCTTGCGACCGCCGGTTACCCCGGTTACCGAAACTCCAACGACTACCACAACTTTAACCATTTCCCCGCAAGACCCGAATATCGGCAATCCGCAAGCCAGCTTAGTTTTGGTGGAGTTAGCTGATTTTGAGTGTCCCTATTGCGCTGAGGCGGCGCCAATTTTGGAGCAATTTGCCCAAGATAATCCTAATTCAGTTCGTTTGGTATGGAAAGATTTTATTATCCCCAACCACTCCAACTCTCTACCCGCTGCTATCGCCGCCCAATGCGCCGCCCGTCAGGGGAAGTTTTGGGAATATCAACACCAGCTTTTTTCTAACCAAGCGACATTGGGTGCGGATTTTTATTTAACCCTAGCTGATTCATTAGGTTTAAATACCAATACGTTTAATAATTGCGTAAGCAACCAAGATCCTTTGCCATTAATTCAATTTAATCAGCAGCAAATCAGCGCCTTGGGCCTTAATGAAACCCCAACCTTGTTTGTTGATGGTCAAATTTACACTGGTGATATTACCGCCGAGGCGCTTAATAGCTTACTGCCTTAATATGCCCCGTAATACAACTTCGTTTGAGCTCACGG